>NZ_RAVY01000259.1:0-11324 GCF_003611625.1 Corallococcus sp. CA054B | reverse complement strand
GTGGGAGGGCGTGCTTCGAAGCGGCCTTCGGCGCGGGCGCGGCAGTTGTCGCAGCGGGCGCAGTCGTCCTCCAGCGGCTCCTCGAACCAGGTGCCCAGCACCTTCCAGCGGCACGCGGTGGTGCTCCCGTAGCGCATCATCGCGTCCAGGCGCTCGCGGTCGCCCTGGTGGCGGTCCTCGTAGGCGCGCAGGTACGCGTCCAGCTCTTCAGGTGACTCGAATGCGCGCAGCTGCTTCACGCCGCGCGTGCCCTTCTCCAGCACGCCCGCGGCCACCAGTTGCGCCACCAGCACGCGGGTGCGCTTGTCGCCCAGGCCGCTCGCCTCCGACAGCCGCTTGAGGGCCACGGCCCTGCCTTGCGCGCACAGCGTGTTCGCGGCCTGGTAGAGGCGCTGGCTCTCGTCGCGGCGCGGGTACTTGCCGCCCAGGAAGAAGCCCTGGATGCGCCGGTCCTCCAGCCGGTACAGCAGCGCCGCCTTCGCGGGCAGCCCGTCTCGGCCCGCGCGGCCCGCCTCCTGGTAGTAGCTCTCCAGCGAGTCGGGGAAGTGGTAGTGCACCACGAGCCGCAGGTCCGGCTTGTCGATGCCCAGGCCGAAGGCCTTCGTCGCCACCACCACCGGCGTGGTGCCGTCCATGAAGTGGCGCTGGTTCTCCTCGCGCTCGGCGGCCTTGAGCTTGCCGTGGTAGCGGCCCGCCTCCAGTCCCTCCGCGCGCAGCCAGCGCCACAGCTCGTCCGCCTTGCGCACGGTGGCCGTGTAGACGATGGCGCTGCCGTCGTTGGCGCGCAGCAGCTCCAGCAGCTTCTGGCGCTTGAGCTCCGGGTTCACCGTGCGGTGGACCTCGTGGAGTCCAGCTTCGCCGCGTCCAGGTCGTAGCGCTCCGTGAGGTGTTCGCGCTGGTCGTGCATCAGCGCGAGCAGCGGGCTCACCACCACCGTGGCGCCGGGCACGAAGAGGGCGGGCAGCTGGAAGGTGAGGCTCTTGCCCGCGCCCGTGGGCAGCACGCCCAGCACGTCACGCCCCGCGAGCACCGCTTCGATGATGTCCCGCTGGCCGGGCCGGAAGTCCTCCACGCCGAAGCGCTCGCGCGCCTCCCGCTCGAGCTGGGGCCAGAGGGGGGAGCGGTCCTGCGTCTCGGTGGGCATGGCCTGAAGGTAGGGATGGCCCCCGTCCGGCTCCTCCCCGTCACGCGCGGTGCGCCTGGCTGCCTGCCGGGCTGGGAGGGGCTGTCCTCCCAGGCGTTCCGTGCATGGCCTTGCGTAGGAAAGCCGTGCGCGCCCAGGCGGGGCGAGGCAGCTTTGGGGGATGGCTCCTGGAACTCCCGCCAACAACGACTTCGCCCTGCTGGTGGCGGTCCTGCCGCCGTCGCTCCAGGAGGCGGTGCGGCGGCTGCCCGAAGCGGAGCTGCTGGAAGTGGTGATGGACCTGGGGCGGCCTCCGGAGGCGCGGCTGGTGCACGGCGTGGCGCGGCTGTCGGAAGCGCCCGTGACTCAAGAGGCGCTCCAGGCGGTGCTCGCCCACGTGGGCGAGCCAGGCGGCGACAACCGCGCGGGCATCGAGCGCACGCTCCACCGCGTGTCGGCCATCCGCAACCGCCAGGGCCGAGTGGTGGGGCTCACGCTGCGCGTGGGGCGCGCCATCCAGGGCACCATCGACATGCTGCGCGACCTGGTGGAGTCCGGGCGCAACCTGCTGCTGCTCGGGCGGCCGGGCGTGGGCAAGACGACGAAGCTGCGCGAGGTGGCGCGCGTGCTCGCGGATGCGCTGGGCAAGCGCGTGATGGTGGTGGACACGTCCAATGAGATTGGCGGCGACGGGGACATCCCGCACCCCGGCATTGGCGGCGCCCGGCGCATGCAGGTGAGCCGGCCGGACCGTCAGCACGACGTGATGATCGAGGCGGTGGAGAACCACATGCCCGAGGCCATCGTGGTGGATGAGATTGGCACCGCCGCGGAGGCCGCCGCCGCGCGCACCATCGCGGAGCGCGGCGTGCAGCTGGTGGCCACGGCGCACGGCAACACGCTGGAGAACCTGGTGCTGAACCCCACGCTGTCCGACCTGGTGGGCGGCGTGCAGACCGTCACGCTGAGCGACGACGAGGCCCGGCGCCGGGGCACGCAGAAGACCGTCACGGAGCGCAAGGGCACGCCCACGTTCGACATCGTGGTGGAGATGGTGAGCCGCGACGAGGTGCGCGTGCACCGCGACACGGGCGGCGCGGTGGACCGGCTGCTCACGGGCGCGGAGGTGGGCGGCGAGAAGCGGCGGCAGCAGGACGGCGCCGTGCACGTGGAGGCCGCGCCGGAGGTGGTGGAGGCCACGCCGCCGGGAGGACGCGTGCCGAAGGGGACGCCCGCGCTGGGGGCGCCCCGGCCCGGGCCCACGCGCATCGCCGCGCACGCGGTGAGCCGCGAGCTGCTGGAGCGCGTGCTGCGCGACCTGCCGGTGGAGGCCGTGGTGGTGGGCCGTCCGGAGAACGCGGAGGTGGTGCTCACGCTGCGAAGCCGCGCGAACTCTCCCCGGCTGCGCCGCGCGGCCGAGCGTGTGGGCGCGCGGGTGCTGGCCATCAAGCGCAACAGCGCCACGGAGATCCGCCGCGCGCTGCGCATGGAGTTCCACCTGCTGGAGGGCGTGGACCCCGCGGACGTGCACGCCGCGGTCGCGGACGCGGAGGAGGCCATCCAGCGCGTGCTCTCGGAGGGCATCAGCCTGCCGCTCGCGCCGCGCCCGTCGCGCCTGCGGAAGTTGCAGCACACCCTGGTGGTGAAGAACCACCTGGAGGCCGTGAGCGTGGGCAGCGAGCCCGTGCGCCACCTGGTCATCTATCCGCTGGGCACCGTCCTCACGGAAGCGTCCGACGCCGCGCCGGAACCGGATGACGACCTGGAGGACGACGACCTGTCGGCCGTGGACGATGGACCGGCGGATGACGAGGACGCGGGCCTGGAGGCAGCGTCCCCGGACGAAGGCGCCTCATAGGCCGGGGACCCGAGCGGAGCTCCCCGCTGGCGGCGGACCGCGCGAACTGGTCCGACTGTCGGACAGGTTTTGGCCCGAGGCTGGCGGAGGCGGACCGCGCGAACGGGTCCGACTGTCGGACAGGTTTTGGACCGGGCGGGCCCGGACAGGGCCGCCCCTGGGTGCGCAGCGGGCTGCACACGGGGCCTGGGGTCATGAGAGCCCCTTCCCCTGGGAATTCGCGGGGTTGAGGGGGGCATGACGGTTGCTGAAGGCTCGGGGTACGGTCCCTCGCGATGGCGCGGGGGGAGCCGCACCGTCTTTCCGGAGACCTTCATGCGCCGCATTGCCTTCGCTGCCCTCGCCGCCCTCGCCACCACCGCCTGTGGGGACAACCTGCCCACGCAGGAGGAGATAGACGACGCGAAGGCCCGCGTGGAACGTCTGGCGGCCTCCACGCACCAGGTGCGGGGCGCGTTCGAGATGCTGGGCCTGATGCCCGTGTACACGTGCGGCGAGCCCCGGCGCTCCTTCCTCAACCACGCCGTGGAGGGGCTGAGCGCCTCGGTGACCTGCGCGACCGCCCGGGTGCAGGCCGTGGACGACGTCACCGACTCCGTCGTCGTGTCCTTCCCGTCCAACGGCTGTGACGTGCACGGCCTGCGCTTCACCGGACGCGCGGTGCTGGAGTACCGCGGCGGCGAGGACCTGATGGAGATGAAGGCGGACCTGCGCGAGCTGGCCGTGGATGGCCAGACGCTCCAGGCGAAGGTGGGCTACGGCACGTGCTCGGACGAGACGCGCCTGTTCGCGGAGGTCGAAGGCCAGGTGCCCGGCCGCGAGGGCCACAGCTTCCACATCAACAGCACCGTGGGGAAGCGCGACGGGCTGCCCATCATCGGCGGCTCGTCGCTGGTGTTCGACGGTCCGGGCGAGCTGACGGGTCCGAACGGCACGGACCGCATCACGCTCACGTCGCTCGAATATGAAGTGGGCAACTACCTTCCCAAGGAAGGCACGGCCCTGGTGGAAACCGCGAACGGGCACCGCCTGAGCTTCGCGTTCCAGCCGGTGCTGTGGCGCGTGGGCAAGGTGGAGGTCACCGTGGACGAGAAGGACCCGGTGACCGTGCCCGTCGTGCGCTGAGGCCTACTCCTGGAACGACCGGGTGAGCCGGGCGATGGCGCCCGGCAAACCCCGCACGCGCAGCCGGCTGCCCGTCTCGTCGTAGGCCTGGGACACCACGGTGGTGTGCTCGTACACCTCGCCGATGCGGGCCTGCCGCGCGTAGGGAATCACCAGGTCCGCCTCCACCATGGAGGCCTCGAAGAAGGCGATGATCTCCCGGCGCAGCCCGGCCACGTCGTCCGGCCGGTGCGCGGACACGAGGAGCGCTTCGGGGTGCTGGGCCCGGAGCGCTTCCTGGGCCGCCGCGTCCAGCCGGTCCACCTTGTTGAACACCAGCTTGCCCGGCACCACGTCCGCGCCAATCTCCCGGAGCACCGTGCGGGTGACCTCCAGCTGCGCGGCCCAGGTGGGGTCGGACGCGTCCACCACGTAGAGCAGGAGCGACGCCTCCAGCGCCTCGTCCAGCGTGGAGCGGAAGGACGCCACCAGGTCGTGTGGCAGCTTCTGGATGAAGCCCACCGTGTCGGAGACGAGGATGCGCGGCCGGGTCTCCGGCTGCATCGCGCGCACCGTCGTGTCGAGCGTGGCGAAGAGCTGATCCGCCACCAGCACCGTGCTGCCCGTCAGCGCCCGCATCAGCGATGACTTGCCCGCGTTCGTGTAGCCCACCAGCGCCACGCGCAGTTGGTCGCGGCGCGCGTAGCGGCGCTGGTCCTGGTCCTTCTGGATGGCGGCCAGGCCCTCGCGCAGCTCCGCCAGCCGGTCGCGAATCTTGCGGCGGTCCAGCTCGATCGCGGAGTCACCGGAGCCTCGGCCCTGCTGGCGCTCGCGGCCGCCCGGGGCTTCGCGCAGACGCGGGGCCAGGTAGTTGAGCCGGGCGATCTCCACCTGCATGCGCGCCTCGTGGCTCCTGGCGTGCCGGTGGAAGATGTCCACGATGACGCCCGCGCGGTCCAGCACCTGCACGCCCGTGGCGCGCTCCAGGTTGCGCAGCTGGCTGGGGGACAGCTCGTGGTCCACGACCACCACGGTGGGCCTGGGGCCCGGCTCGATGGCGGTGGCCTCCGCGTCCGCGTCTGAATCCGCGTCCGTGTCCGGGAAGGCGTCGCCGTCCTCATCCGACGGGTCCTCCACGTCCGCTTCCGCGTCGCCGGGAGCGACCGGGGCGTCCGGATCCTCGGAGGGCTCATCCTCGGCTTCGGCCTCCCACTTCTCGCGCGCCTTCGAGGTCTTGCCCTGCGCGCCGGACGGGATGACGCCCGAGCCGCCGGTGAGCGCGGACAGCTCCTTGAGCTTGCCGGAGCCGAGCACCGTGCCGGTGGCCAGCCGCTGCCGGCGCTGGGACACGGTCGCCACCGCGTCGAAGCCCAGCGTGTGTACCAGCCGCTTCAGCTCCGCCAGGTCCGCGGCATGCGCCTCGTCCGTGACACCTGGAAGCTGGACGCCGACGAGGACGGCGCGCGGGCGCTCGGGAAGGGTTTTCGCCATGCATGGGCTCGTAACACGCCGGGCCCCGGGATGAGCGGTATGGTGCGTCTGTTGACGGGGGCCCGCCCGGGCTCCCACGGGGGGCAGGCATGTACTACTGCACCATCTGCGGCTTCTACGGCTCCTTCATGCTCCAGCCCCAGAGGTGCCGGGGCTGCAGGGCCATGGGTTCCATGAAGAAGGTCACCCGGGTCATCTTGAAGGGGAAGTCCACCCGCAGGCCCGGGACCTACACCCTCCGCAGCGGCGAGGTCATCCGCCGGTCGGGCTTCAAGGTGTCCCCGCGCTCCAACGAGGCCCGCAAGGAGATCAAGAGCTTCAAGGCCCCGCTTCCCGACAACCTGCGCTCCCGCGGAAAGCAGCGGCAACCGCTGTCGGGCAAACGGCCCTCCCGGCGGTCGCCGCCGCCCATCGAGCTCGCGATGGTGGTCGACGAGAAGGAGGAGGCCGCGCTCGACCTGGGCGTGGGCACCTTCAACATCAACCACTTCAGCGCGAAGACGGAGCAGGACAAGAAGGACCTCCTCCTGCGCCTCTTCCTCCAGAACCCCTGGCTGGACGTGCTCGTGCTGCAGGAGATCAACAAGAAGGCGCTCCCCCTGTTGCTGGAGATCGACTTCGAGAAACACGGGCTCGCCCTGGCGCTGGGGCCGCAGATGCAGGCGGTCTACCCGAAATACAAGGGCCAGAAGGTCACCGAGGAGGACTCCGACGACGAAGAGGACCTCGAGGCAGAGGTGCAGGGGACGGGCGGCTGGAGCCTGGGGAAGAGCCAGTGCGAGTGGTACCCCATCATCTACAGGAAGAGCTCCTGCGCCCATACCGGCTGGCGCGCCTTCAGCGGTGACTCGGTGGAGAAGCGGAGCTCCAGTAAAAGCGCCAAGGAGCCCATCCACTGGGCCAAGCCCGTCAACCGCACCAAGGCGCCCAAGGGCTGGGGCACGCAGTTCCCCAAGCTCCTGGCGGAGCGCAAGCAGCAGTATGAGCAGCTCAATGAACGCTTCATCCCCTGGCGCCCGGTCGTGGTCCATGACGTGCGCATCGGCGGGCGTGACGTGCACATCGGCGTGGTCCACACCTCCCCCGCGGGCCAGGGGCTGGGCCGGCTGGGTGAGTACGAGCAGGTGTCCGGCTTCTTCGAGCACGTCTCCGAGAACAACGACCTGCCGTGGATCATCGCGGGCGACTACTACATCGACCCCGAAGCCTCGGTGGGGGTGAACTCGGACACGAAGAACCGCAAGTGGGACGACCTCTTCCACGAGCGGGCCGCGGCGCTGGAGCTCACCCTGGCGGTTCCCCTCTCCGCCACGAACCAGTCCCCCCAGACCGGGCGCAGCGTGAACTCGAAGAAGAACAAGGAGCAGTTCGAGCAGCAGGGGTACATCAAGGACTGGGCCCAGGTGGGCACGAGCTTCAAGCTCAACAAGCGCGCTGACTTCTTCGTCATCAGCAAGGCCTTCGCCCTCCACCACACCGGCATCTTCTCCCCCATCAAGGGGCTGCTCCCGGTGGATCCGAACCACCAGGCGCTGAACTTCTGGTCCCGCACGAGCGACCACGCCCCCACCGGGGGCATCTTCTGCACCACGCCGTTGTCCTCGAAGTGGGCCCAGAACCGGCAGCTCATCTCCGAGTCCCTGGGCTCGCGCCAGTCCCAGGCCCAGCTCCAGTTGTGGGAGCTGCACAAGCAGGCGGTGGACGCCCTGCTGTCCTCCACCTTCCAGCTGTACCCCTTGCTGAAGCGGCTGCCGGAGCACGCCCAGCGGGTGACGCAACGGCTGTGCGTCCTGGTGATCAAGGCGCTCAACTCGCCCGCGGCCATCGCCATCCAGGGCTGTCCCTACCCCTATGACGCGGAGGTGTACGCGGAATGGAAGGTGAACTCCCAGAACGTGACCGACCAGAACCTGACCGACTTCTTCGGCCTCTGCGCCCAGGTGGACCCCTCCACCGTCTGGCTGAGCAACAATCCACTGGATGAGCTCGCGGTGGTGTTCCGCAATGCCTACCGCGCGCTCCAGCAGCTGGCCGTCCGTGCGGGCAGCTTCGACCTCACCCCGGAGGGGGAGACGTACTCGAAGGTGAAGCTGGGCGTCCTGTCGCCGTCATCGAGCCTCAAGGGCAAGGAGCAGACGACCGGGGAGCTGGAGGAGGACATCATCGGGATGCTGAGCAAGTACCTGGAGCAGCGGCGCGACCAGGGGTCTCCTCCTGAAGTCCTGCCCGGCTGCACCCAGGGGAGCGTCAACCAGTTCCAGGTCCCGGGAGGACGGACCGCCTGCTCCGCGATGGCGGTGCTGGGGATCGCGGCGCTGCTGTCCAACCCGGACGGGCTCGACACCGGCGGCATCGACAACGTGCTGCTGGAGGGCACGGCACTCTACCAGCGGATGAACACGGCGACCGAGGACGAGGCCCTGCTGATGCAGGCGTTGGCCCTGTCCTGCGGCGGGGTGGTGGATCCGCTCGTCCTGCAGCCCCAGGCGCCCTACTACAACCCGCTGGAGATTCCGGAGGAGGACGTCATGCAGCGAGGGCTGCTCATGGCCGCCTCGGGGTCCGTCCACCGGGACACCCTGTCCCAGAACCTGCTCGGCATCCTGAATCAGGCGCCCCGGATGGGGGTGGCGCTGGTGCTCGGTGGCTACACGGTGGCCGTCGTCCAGAGGGACGGTGCCTTCTATCTCTTCGACTCCCACGGCTGGAAGACCCGGAGCAACGCCTTCGTGCAGCGGTATGCCTTCGTCAATCAGCTGCTGGTCGACGTTGGGAAGATGGCGAGGAGTCGCGCCCTCTTCGATCCCGAGATAGGCGTCACCCTGTACCTGCCCGCCGAGAATTCATGACGCCCCTGCGTGGTGATGTCGCCGTCCTGATGGAGAACGCCCCTCCGAAGCGCCAGGCGCTGGCGGAGGCCGCGTTCGTGTTCTTCGCGGTGCTGGGCCCGTCGTCCGTGGCCCGGCTGGGCCGGGGGGCCGCCGTGGCGGTGGAGCTGGCGCTGCTGGCGTGGGGGCTGATGCTCCTGCGGCCCTGGGAGTCCTCTCGCCGTGGGGCGTGGTGGGGCGTGCTGGGCCTGGTGGTGGCGCTGGGCGGCGCGGGCGCGGGCGCGTGGGTGGCTTCGGACGCGGAGATGACAAAGGGCTTCTCGCTGTCCATGGCGCCGCTGGTCATCCGGGCGCTGGGCATGTGCCTGCTGGTGGCGGTGCTGCTGTGGCGTGACGGTCAGGGCCCCGCGCAGGTGGGGCTGGTGCGCGAGGGCTGGGCGCGCGAGCTGCTGCTGGGCGGGGTGGTGCTGGTGGGCACGTACGTGGTGCACCTGGCGGCGTCGGTGCCGCTGGCGGCGGTCGCGGTGGCGTTGAAGATGGCTGGCGAGGAGCTGGCGGCGCGCAAGGGCGTGGCGGCGGCGCTGCTGGACACGGGGCTGGGCATCCCGGCGTTCGCGGCCATCATGGTGGTGGTGACGGGCTTCGAGGAGTTCGTCTTCCGAGGCTTCCTGGTGCCCCGGCTGAAGGTGGTGCTGGGAGGCTGGGTGCCGGCCATCCTGGGGGCCGCGGTCCTCTTCTCCGTGGGGCACTTCTACGAGGGCACGCTCGCGGTCTTCCAGACGTTCGTGATGGGCGCCTGGTTCGGCTTCGTCCTCTGGTACCGGGGACGGCTGCTGCCGCTCATCGTGGCCCACGCGGCCTTCAACACCATCAGCTTCGCGCTGATGCTGTGGCTGTCGCGCTCGGGCTTCCTGGAGAAGCTGCCGCCCCTCTGATGCGAGGAGCGGCGCAGGTGCCATCGATTACGCCAGCGCTCCGGGCATCAGCTCGGACGCCAGCTGTCTGACGAGGCCGCGGGCCACTTCCGCGGTGGGCAGCCCGGAGTGGCGGGCCACTTCGTCCGGCAGGTGGCTGGAGGCCGCGTCCTGCTCCAGCTCGCGCCATGCTTCGCGGCGGGCCGCTTCCACGCGCTCGCGGGCGTCTGGGGACAGCTGCTCCAGCGCCCACGCGTCGATGGCCCAGGACAGCTCCGCGTGCCTCAGCTCGTCCGGGGCGATGGCGCCCAGGGACTCGCGCACCTGCGCGTCCTCCGCGCTCCGGGCCTGCCAGCCCGCCAGCAGCGCGCCGAAGGTCTCCCGCACGCAGCCCTCCACCGCGTTCTCGATGGCGAGCGCCTCCAGTGACCGGGCCTGGAACGGCGCCACCTTCAGCTCCGGCATCAGAGCCCCGTGACGGCGGGCCAGCGACTCCATCGCGTCCGCGTGGCGCACCTCGTCCTTCGCGGAACGCCTCGCGGCGCGCACCAGGTGCTCCGGGGCCCCGTGCGCGGCCAGCTCGTCCGCGAGCCTTTCGAAGGCCGGCACGGACGCGGCCTCCAGGTGCGCCATCTTCGCGAAGAGCGCTCCCAGCGTGGGCGTCCCCTGCGCCACCGCGCCGTCACTGCACAGCCCCTCCGGCCTCCGACCCTCGCAGGCGAACCGGGCCTCGCAGCTCACCGACTCGACGACGCTGCCGTCCGCCCTTTCCTCCGTGACGCGGGAGCAGGGCGTCTTGGCCCCAACCGCATCGCATAGCGCCTCGCAGGAGGTGTCCTGGGTGGGGACGCTTCCGTCACGCAGGGTGGCGGGCATTGGGAAGGTCTGTTGCTCCCAGTTCTCATCCGGATCACATCCCCACGTCGAGGAGCACCCCACCCCCAACGTGGCGACGGGCGCGAGCAACCACAGACGCTTGAACATGGGACGCAGCTTGCTGCGGGACATGCGGACTCCTGCTTCCACCACGAACCCGCCGGCCCCCGGGCAACCGCAGCCTACACGAACCTTCGTCAGGCCTGGGGCGCCTGCGTCTGCGCGGAGCGCCGCCGCAGCCAGTTGCGCAGGAAGGCCTTCACCTCCGGGTGCTGCGACTGACGGAAGTGGTCCGGCGGGCCGTACTCCACCACCCGGCCCTCGTGCATCAGCGCCAGGTTGTCCGCCATGCCGAAGGCGGAGGCCACGTCCGGCGTAATCACCAGCGACGTGGCGCCCAGCTGCTGCTTGCCCGTGGTGATGATCTCATTCACCGCCGCCGTGGTGAGCGGATCCAGGCCCGCCGTGGGGTCGTCGTAGAGCAGGATCTTCGGCTGGAGGATGGTCGCGCGCGCGAAGCCCACGCGCTTCTGCATGCCGCCGGACAGCTCTCCCGGGAAGCGCGTGGCCGCGTGCGACAGGCCCACCTTCCCCAGCGTCTCGTTCACCGTCTTGGTGATGTCCGGCTCGGACATCTTCGTGCGCTCGCGCAGCGGGAACGCCACGTTGTCGAAGACGTTCAGCGAGTCGAACAGCGCGTTCGCCTGGAAGAGGATGCCCAGCTTGCGGCGCATCTGGTTGAGCTCGGGCTCGTTCATCTTCGCCACCTCCGCGCCCTCCACCAGCACCACGCCCCGGTCCGGCCGCATCAGGCCCATGATGTGCTTCATCAGCACCGTCTTGCCGGAACCCGACACGCCCATCAGCACGCAGGTCGTGCCCTCCGGCACCACCAGGTCCACGCCCCGCAGCGCCGCCTGCCCGCCAAAGGACTTGTGCAGGTCTCGCACCTCCAGGGTCAGCTTCGGCGCCGGCTCACGGCTCGCGTCACTCATCGCCCCGGAACCCTACCGCGCACGCCCCGCCGGCCGCTCCGGATTCACGCCGCCGCCTGCCCGCTCCCTCCGCTTCCGGTGCGCACGGCGCATCCCGAAGCCCAGCAGCCCCAGCGCCACGGCGCCCGCCCCCAC
>NZ_RAVY01000258.1:0-11442 GCF_003611625.1 Corallococcus sp. CA054B | reverse complement strand
GGGCGCAGGGGGTGCGCGCGGTCCGCCGCGAGGGCGGCGAGACGTGGGCCGAGTCCGAGGACACGGCGGTGGTGTACGGCATGCCCAAGGAGGCCATCGCCACGGGCGCGGTGAGCCGGGTGCTGGCCCTGGACGCCATCGGGACGGAGCTGGCCGCGCTGGTGCGCCGCCGACGGCAGTCCGGCGGGCAGTGAATCGCTGGTTGCATGACAGCCGCCGCACAATCCCGGGACGGCCGGCGCACGGGTGCTAGGCTGGTGCCCATGTCGCAGCAGATCCGCGCGCTGGTGGTGGATGACTCGCAGGCCATGCGCCGCAGCATCATGTACGCGCTCCAGCGCCTGGCCGACGTGGTCTGCATCGAGGCACAGGACGGCGTGGAGGGGCTGAAGAAGCTCGCCACGCAGGGCCGCTTCGACCTGGTGATGACGGACATCAACATGCCGTTGATGGACGGGCTGAAGCTCATCCACCACATCCGCCAGACGGAAGACCACCGGGCGGTGCCCATCGTCGTGGTGACGACGGAGGGCGCGGCGGCGGACCGGGAGCGGGCCATGGCGCTGGGGGCCACGGCCTACCTGGTGAAGCCCGTGCAGGCCCGCGTGGTGCTGGACACGGTGAAGGAACTGCTGAAGCTCGGCTGAGCTTCGACAGGACTTCCAAGGGCACGCATGGAACCGGCGCTGGACGTCGAGGGGCTGGAGAAGACGTACGGCGCGGTGCGGGCGGTGCGCGGCCTCTCCTTCCAGGTGGCACCGGGCGAGGTGCTGGGCCTCGTGGGGCCCAACGGCGCGGGCAAGACGTCCACGCTGCGGTGTCTGGCCGGCATCCTCCCGCCCTCCGCGGGGCGCGTGCGGGTGGCGGGCTTCGACGTGGCACGGGCCCCGGTGGAGGCGAAGCGCCAGCTGGCCTTCCTCCCGGACGAGCCGCGCTTCTTCGAGTACCTCACCGTCTGGGAGCACCTGAACTTCACCGCGCGCCTCTACGGCGTGGAGGACTGGGAGGCGCGGGGCCGCGCGCTCCTGGAGGAGATGGAGCTCACGGGCCGGGAGAAGTCGCTGCCGGGCGAGCTGTCGCGGGGCATGAAGCAGAAGCTGTCCATCGCGTGCGGCTTCCTGCACCAGCCCCGGCTCATCCTCCTGGATGAACCGCTGACGGGGTTGGATCCGCTGGGCATCCGCCGCATGAAGGCCTCGCTGCGCCGCCGCGCGGAGGAGGGCACGGCGCTGGTGCTGTCGTCGCACCTGCTCCCGCTGGTGGAGGAGCTGTGCCACCGGCTGCTCGTCATCGCCGGAGGGCGCGCGGTGGCGCTGGGCTCGCTGCCGGAGATCCGCGAGCAGATGGCGGGCGGAGCCGGAGACGGCGCGTCGCTGGAGGAGTTGTTCGTGCGCATCACCAGCGCGGCGTCGGAGGAGGCGCGGGCGCGGGGGAACGAACCGGCGTGAGCTTCCCGAGCGCGGTGGCGTTCCTCTGGGTGAGGACGTGGCGCAACCGGGTGGTGCGCCAGGTGCAGCGGCTGAAGCGTCCGCGCTATCTCCTGGGCGCGCTGGTGGGGCTCGCGTACCTGTACTCGCTGGTGGGGCGCAGCGTCTTCGTGCAGGGCACGGGCCGCGCGGTGTCCCCCAACGCGAGGCTGTTCGCGGAGTTCTCGCTGGAGGTCTCCGTGCTGGGCACGCTGGTGACGGCGTGGGTGCTGGGCGCGGACCGGCCCGCGCTGACCTTCACGCAGACGGAGGTGCAGACCTTCTTCGCCGCGCCCGTCACGCGCAAGGCGCTCCTGCACTACAAGCTGCTGCGCGGCCTCTTGAGCGCGATGCTCGCGGCGCTGGCGGCGACCCTCTTCGTGGGGCGCTTCACCAGCCCCCGCCCGGTGCTCTTCTTCCTGGGCGCGGCGCTGGCCATGGGGACGCTCTACCTGCACGGCACGGCGGCGTCCTTCGTGCGCGCGTGGCTCGTGTCTCAAGGCCGCTGGGGCAGCGCGGTGCGGTGGGCGGTCGTGGCGGTGCTCCTGGTCGCGGGGATGGGCACGCTGTTGTCCACGCTGCGCGACTATCCGCTGCCGGAGAACCTCTCCAGGCCCTTCGCCGTGCGCGAGTGGTTGCGCGAGGTGCTCGACGCCCCCGGACCCCGAGCGGTGCTGTGGCCGGGCAGGGCGCTGGTGGCCCCCGCGATGGCGCGAAGCTGGGAGGGCTTCCTGCGCTACCTGCCCGCGTCGCTGGCGCTGCTGGTGGCGCACTATGCCTGGGTGCTCGCGGTGGAGGTGCCCTTCGAGGACTCCGCGGTGGCCGGGGCGGAGGCGCGGACGCGGCGGCGGGAGCAGCGGGCCGCGCGCTCGGGCTCCATCCGTGTCGGCAAGGTGCCCTTCGTGCTGATGGCCCGGGGGCGTCCGGAGGTCGCGCTCCTGTGGAAGAACCTCATCGCGCGCAGGCGCATGGGCAGCGGGCTGGTGATGTTGCTGTCCTTCGGTGTGCTGGGCGCTGTGTTCGCGCTGGTGATGGGGGACACGCGGCTGTTCTCCAACAGCCGTGAGTTCCTGGGCCCCATGGCCCTGATGGTCGCGCTGGCCATGGCCGTGATTGGCCCGAGCGCGTTCCGCACCGACCTGCGCATGGACCTGCCGAAGCTGGAGCTCTTGCGCGCGCTGCCGCTCACGGGGCGGCAGGTGGTGGGCGCGGAGCTGGCGGCGTCCGCGCTGACATTGGGTGTGGCGCAATGGGTGATGTTGCTCCTGGCCCTGGTGCTGGGCGTGGGCGCGGACGACGTGACGCTCGCGCCATGGTCCACGCCGGTGGTGCTGGGGCTGCTCCCGGTGTTGCCGGCGCTGGGCCTGGCGGGGCTGTTCGTGCAGAACGCGGCGGTGGTGCTGCTGCCCGCGTGGATACCGGCGGACTCCGAGCGGGCGCGCGGCGTGGAGGCGCTGGGCCAGCGGCTGCTCACGTTGGTGGGCACGCTGGTGGTGACGTTCCTGGGACTGTTGCCGGCCGCCGTGGTGGCCGTCCTCGTGGGCTATCCGCTGTTCACTGTCATGGGGCGGTGGGCGGTTCCGCTCGCGGGGCTGGCGGCGGCGGGGGCACTCTTCGCGGAGGTGACGCTGGGCGTCGCCGTCCTGGGCCGCGCCTTCGAGCGGCTGGACGTGTCGGAAGAACAGTCGAACGAAGCGTGAACGCGAGCACGAAGGGAGCATCTCCATGAAGGTCGGCTTCATCGGGTTGGGGAACATGGGCACGCCCATGGCGAAGAATCTGGCCGACGCGGGCCATGAGCTCGTCGTCTGGAACCGCACTGCCTCCAAGGCGGAGCCGCTGAAGCAGCAGGGCGCGCGCGTGGCGAAGACGCCCGCGGAGGCCGCCCGCGACGCGGAGGTCCTCGTGTCCATGCTCGCGGATGACCACGCCGCGGAAGAAGCCGTGCTCGGCAAGGACGGCATCGTCAGTGCCCTGCCGAAGAGCGCCATCCACGTCTCCTCCAGCACCATCTCCGTCGCGTTGTCGGAGCGTCTGACGAAGGCGCACACGGACGCGGGGCAGGGCTACGTCTCCGCCCCCGTCTTCGGCCGGCCCGAAGCCGCCGCGGGCAAGCAGCTCTGGGTGGTCGCCGCGGGCCCGAAGGCGCAGGTGGAGCGCGTGCGTCCAGTGCTCACGGCCCTGGGGCGCGGCCTCACGGAACTGGGGGAACGGCCCTCCGCCGCGAACACGGTGAAGCTGTCCGGCAACTTCCTCATCGCGTCGATGATGGAGGCGCTGTCGGAGGCCTTCGCGCTCGCGGAGAAGTGCGGCGTGGAGCGCGCCGCGTTCCTGGACGTCTTCAAGTCCGTCTTCGCCAAGGCGCCCATCTTCGAGAACTACGCGGGCGCCATCGCGAAGGGGCAGTACTCGCCTGCGGGCTTCGCGCTGCGCCTGGGCCTCAAGGACGTGACGCTGGCGCTCGAAGCGGGAAGGGCGGCGGAGGTGCCGCTGCCACTCGCGAGCCTCCTGCGCGACCACTTCCTCACCGGCGTTGCCCAGGGGCGCGGCGATGAGGACTGGTCCGCGCTCGGCGCGCTCGCACAGGAGCGCGCCGGCATCACGAAGAAGTCCTGAGCCCGGACTAGAACGTCGCGGAGCCCGGCACGCGCGGGTAGGGGATGGCGTCGCGGATGTTCTGCAGGCCGCACATGTAGACGATGAGCCGCTCGAACCCCAGGCCGAAGCCCGCGTGGGGCACCGTGCCGTAGCGGCGCAGGTCGCGGTACCACTGGTAGTGCGCGGGATCGAGGCCGAACTTCTTCAGGCGCGCGTCCAGCACGTCCAGGCGCTCCTCGCGCTGGCTGCCGCCGATGATCTCGCCAATGCCCGGCGCGAGCACGTCCATCGCGGCCACGGTCTTCCCGTCCTCGTTGATGCGCATGTAGAAGGCCTTGATGGCCTCCGGGTAGTTCATCACCACCACGGGCCGGCCCACGTGCTCCTCGGTGAGGTAGCGCTCGTGCTCCGTCTGGAGGTCCTTGCCCCACTCCGGCGCGTACTCGAACTTCTTCTTCGCCTTCTGGAGGATGGAGACGGCCTCCGTGTAGTCGATGCGCTCGAAGCTGGAGCCGATGAACTTCTCCATCCGCTCCGTGACGCCCTTCTGCTGGCGCTCCTCGAAGAACTTCATGTCCGGCGCGCACTCGTCCAGCACGGCCTTGAACACGTACTTGAGGAACCGCTCCGCCAGGAGCGCGTCCTCGTTGAGGTCCGCGAAGGCGATCTCCGGTTCAATCATCCAGAACTCGGCCAGGTGCCGCGTGGTGTTGCTGTTCTCCGCGCGGAACGTGGGGCCGAACGTGTAGACCTTGGACATGGCCAGGCAGTACGCCTCCACGTTCAGCTGCCCGGACACGGTGAGGTAGGCCTCCTTGCCGAAGAAGTCCTTGCCCCAGTCGATCTTCCCGTTCTCGCCCCGCGGCGGGTTGTGCGCATCCAGCGTGGACACGCGGAACATCTGCCCGGCGCCCTCCGCGTCGCTCGCGGTGATGATGGGCGTGTTCACCCAGCAGAAGCCCTCCCCGTGGAAGAAGCGGTGCACCGCCTGCGCCGCCGCGTTGCGCACGCGGGTGATGGCCCCGAAGGTGTTGGTGCGCACGCGCAGGTGCGCCACCTCCCGCAGGAACTCCAGCGAGTGCTGCTTCGGCTGGATGGGGTAGGTGTCCGGGTCGTCCACCAGGCCCAGCACCTGCACTTCGTCCGCCTGAATCTCGAACGCCTGCCCCTTGCCCTGGGACTGCACCAGCGTGCCCCGGCAGATGACGGAGGCGCCCGCGGTGAGGTGCAGGACTTCCTTCTCGTAATTGGGCAGCGAATTGGGCGCGACGACCTGGATGGGGTCGAAGACCGACCCGTCGCTCACGTTCACGAAGCTGATGCCCGCCTTGGAGTCGCGGCGCGTCCGCACCCAGCCGCGCACCTCCACCTTCGAGCCCGCTTCGACGGCCCCCGACAGGGCCTTCTTCACACTCACGACCTGCATGGTGCTCTCCCTCTGCTCCAGACCGGGAAGGCGAGTTAGTCGCGCCCGGGCCCGAGGGCAAGCACCGAGCGAGGCCTGGCCCCGGCCCGGGCCGGCCTGGCCCCCGTCCCTCCGGGTTTCCCGGTCAGGGCCCGGGGGGCGCCAGCCGTCCAGGCTTTCGACGCGCCAAGACTTGTTGCCCGCGTGTCCTACCTCCCGCTAAGAGTCCGAAAAGCCATGGCGATGAACGAGCGTTACGAGCCGCAGTCGATTGAAGGAAAGTGGCAGACCCGCTGGGAGCAGGAGGGCCTCTTCCGGGCAGGCAGGCGTCCGGATGCCCCGAAGAAGTACGTCCTGGAGATGCTGCCGTACCCCAGTGGCCAGATGCACATGGGGCATGTGCGCAACTACCTCATCGGGGACGTCTACGCGCGCTACTACCAGATGCGCGGCTTCGACGTGCTGCACCCCATGGGCTGGGACGCCTTCGGCCTGCCGGCGGAGAACGCGGCCATCAAGGACGGCGTCCACCCGGCCATCCGCACCCGCGAGAACATCGAGTCGTTCAAGGCGGAGATCAAGACGCTCGGCTACAGCTACGACTGGGCGCGCGAGGTCAACACCAGCCAGCCGGAGTACTACCGCTGGAACCAGTGGTTCTTCCTCCAGATGATCGAGCGCGGGCTCGTCTATCGCCGCTTCAGCAAGGTGAACTGGTGTACCGGCTGCCACACCGTCATCGCCAACGAGCAGGTGAAGGACGGCCGCTGCGAGCGCTGTGACTCCGAGGTGCAGGACAAGGAGATGCCCGAGTGGGCGTTCCGCATCACCCGGTACTCGCAGGACCTGCTCGACGCGCTCGACACGCTCAAGGAGTGGCCGGACCGCATCACCTCGGCCCAGCGCAACTGGATTGGCCGCTCGGACGGCGCGGAGGTGGACTTCCGCGTGCAGGGGCATGATGCCGCCCTGCGCGTCTTCACCACCCGCGTGGACACGCTCTACGGCTGCACCTACGTGGTGCTCGCGCCGGACCACAAGCTCGTGGCCCAGGTGACCACGGCGGACCGCCGCGCGGACGTGGACGCGTTCGCCAGGAAGATGGCCGCGCAGAACAAGGCGGAGCGGCTGGGCGAGGACGCGGAGAAGGAGGGCGTCTTCACCGGCGGCTACGCGCTCAACCCGGTGACGGGCCAGCGGGTCCCCATCTGGATCGCCAACTTCGTGGTGAGCGACTACGGCACCGGCGCGGTGATGAGCGTGCCGGCGCACGACGCGCGCGACTTCGCCTTCGCGCGCAAGTACTCGCTGCCCGTGCGCGTGGTCATCCAGCCGGCGTCCGGCGACAAGCTGGGTGCCGGGGAGACGCTCGACGCGGCGTACACGGAGGACGGCGTCCTCGTGGACTCCGGTGACTTCACCGGCATGCCCTCGGCCGAGGCGCGCGTGAAGCTCGCCGCGAAGCTGGAGGCGCAGGGGCAGGGCAAGGCCACGGTGACGTACCGCCAGAAGGACTGGGGCTTCAGCCGCCAGCGCTACTGGGGCACGCCCATCCCCATCGTCTACTGCGAGAAGTGCGACCCCGACCGCAAGGGCATCCCCGTCCCGGCGGATCAGCTCCCGGTGCGGCTGCCGGACATCGACACGCAGGCGGTGCTCACCGGCAAGGGGGAGCCGCCGCTCGCGAAGGTGCCGGAGTTCGTCAACGCGACCTGCCCGAAGTGCGGCGGCTCCGCGCGCCGGGAGACGGAGACGATGGACACCTTCGTCGACTCCTGCTGGTACTTCGCGCGCTACCTCTCGCCGAAGTACGACGTGGCGCCCTTCGACCCGAAGGAGGGGAAGCGCTGGCTCCCGGTGGACATCTACGTGGGCGGCCCCGAGCACGGCGTGATGCACCTGCTCTACTTCCGCTTCTGGACCCGGGTGATGAAGCTCCTCGGGCTGTCTCCGGTGGACGAGCCCGTCACGCGGCTGATCACCCAGGGCATCGTCAACGGCGCGGACGGCCGGAAGATGGGCAAGCGCTACGGCAACGGCGTGGCGCCCAACACCATCGTGCAGAAGTACGGCGCGGACACCGCGCGCACCTACGTGCTCTTCGCGGGCCCGCCGGAGCGCGACTTCGACTGGTCCCACGAGCAGGTGGAGGGCGTGTTCCGCTTCCTCAAGCGCGTGTGGACGCTGGCCGCCACGCACCAGGCTTCCTCGGCGGAGGCCACGCACTCGGGCCCCTACGAGGGCAAGGCGCTGGAGACGCGCCGCGCGGCGCACAAGTGCGTCAAGCGCGTGACGGAGGCCATCGAGCGCCTGTCCTTCAACACCGCCGTCGCGGGCGTCATGGAGTGCGTGAACGCGCTCTACGCGGTGGGCACGCCGGAGACGCCCGCGGAGAAGGCGGCCATGGGCGAGGCGGTGCGGCTGCTCGCGCGCATCCTCACGCCCATCGCGCCGCACATCGCGGACGAGCTGGCGGAGGCCTACGGCGCGAAGGCGTCCACCGTCACGGAGGCCTGGCCGGAGTTCGACCCGGCGCTGGTGGTGGACGACGTGATTCCGTACGCCGTGCAGGTGAACGGCAAGCTGCGCGCGGAGGTGCGCGTGGCGGCGGACGCGGGCGAGGCGGACGTGCGCGCGGCGGCGGAGGCGGACGACAAGGTGAAGGCCGCCCTGGAAGGCAAGACGCTGCGCAAGTTCGTCTTCGTCCCCAAGCGGCTGGTGAACTTCGTCGTCGGCTGACGGCGGGAGAGGGAGGGCCGGTGCCCGCGGAAGTGCTCGTCATGTGCTCCGCCTGCGGGCGCCCCCAGACGGCCGCCCGGCGCCGCTGTGCCTTCTGCAACGCGGAGCTGCCGGAGGCGCCCCTGCCGCCCCGGTCTGCCCAGGCTCCCCAGGCTCCGGATTCGCCCGCGCCGTTGCCGGGCGTTCCCCCGCTGGCGCTGGACCTGGGCAACCGGCGCGCCCTGGCGGTGAACGACTCGCGGCTGTCGTTCCAGGGGCGCCCGGGCGGGGGCCCGGCGGTCGACGTGCCCTGGACGCGGGTGCGGCGGCTGGAGTGGCGCACGCGGCCCTACTTCGAGGCGCTGGGGCTGCTCGCCTTCACCGCGCTGGGCCTCTTCTGGGCGCCGACGCAGGAGGTGCGGCTCATGGCCTTCGTGGCGGGCGTCATCGGCCTGGGGCTCGCGGCGCTGTACCGCCACCATGGCCTCCGCGTGGAGCTGGATGACGGCACGCGCATGGAGTGGCCCCTGGGCATGGCGCTGAAGGGCTCCGCCCGCGAAGCCCGGCTAACGGCGGCGCGAGCCACGCTGGCGGACGCCGGACGCATGCGTGGCGTACCGCTGGCCGGCTCTGACGCTTGAGCGAGCCCGCGCCGCGGGACACCGGGCCCGGTCGCGAAGCCACGCCGCGGGCCGGCCCCGACGCTTGACGGAGGATCGCGGCCGGGTAGGGTGCGCGCCCATGCGGCCCTCAAGGAACGCGGTTCAGGCGGGTGCGGTGAAGGCGTTCCGGTGGGGCGTGGTGGCGGCGGCGATGCTGGGCGCCGGGTGCGGCTACCGCTTCAGCCCGTGGGGCTCCGCGCTGCCAGAGGGCACGGGGCAGGTGTGCGCGCCCATCTTCGCCAACGAGACGGCGGAGCCCGGGCTGGAGAACCTCTTCACGCGCTACCTGCGCAACCAGCTCATCCAGGCCGGCCGGCTGGCCACCGCTCCGGGCTGCGCGTCCACGATTGAAGGGGCGGTGCTCAACATCTGGACGTCCCCGACCATCATCCCCAACAACTACCGCATCTCCACGACCGTGCGGCTGCGCCTCGTGAAGGAGGGACAGCTGCTGTCGGAGACAGTGGTGGCGGGGACCGAGGACTACCTCCAGGGACGCGGAAACGTCCTGGAAGCCGAGGCCAACCGTCAGGCCGCGCTGGCGCGCCTGGCGGAGCTGCTCATGCGCGACGGCTACGATCGGCTGGCCAGCACCTGGTGAGGACCGGGGAGCCCGGTCCTCGACCCACGGTGGTGCGACGGGACGACTAGGCCTTCTTCTTCGCGGCGGCCTTGGCCAGCCGGGAGATGCGGCGCGCGGCGGTGCGCTTGTGCAGGACGCCCTTGCTGGCCGCCTTGTTGAGGGTCTTGGAAGCCGCCTTCAGCGCGTCCGTCAACTTCGAACCGTCCTTGGAGGCAATGGCCTCGCGGGCGGACTTGACGGCGTCCTTCACGGTCGTCCGGACGTTCACGTTCCGGGCGCGGCGCTTCAGGGACTGGCGGTAACGCTTCTCTGCGGACTTGGTGTTCGCCAAGGCAATGCTCCAGCGGAAGGCAAGGCAAGGAAAAAGAGGGGCCGTCCTTACTGCGACGCCCCCGTTGCGTCAAGGCACGCGTGCGATCGCGATCAGGATTTCCAGTTCCGGAACCCCTGGGAGGCCTCCGGAATGCCTCCCGGAGCCCCCACCGGCGCTTCACGCCGGAAGAATCATGCCGGCGGGGCGGCGTATTCCCACCGCAGCCCGGCGGGATCCACGAACTGGAAGCCCGCCTCGAAGTTGGCGCACGGCACCAGGCGCCCCGGATGGTGGGCCCGGAACAGCTCCAGGAGCCGGGCGACCCCCGAGGCGGAGGGGGCCTCCAGGGTGATGGCCAGCCCGGATCCGGCCTGCGCCTGGGCGCCCGGCATGAAGACGAGCCCCAGGCCCGCGCCCGTGTAGGCCGCCGTGCCATCCGTCGTCCGGGTGGGGGCCCAGCCCAGCCAGGAGGCCAGCTCATCCCAGAAGGCCTTCTGGGCCGCCACGTCCGGCACCGCCAGGCGCAGGGTGGCCACGGACGCGCGCGGCGGGTGGCTGGGCGGGGGCAGCGCCTTCTCCACGGCCTTCGCGGCCTGCCAGTGGCGCTCCATGTGCGCGAGCGTGGCGCCGCCGAAGGGGACGTTCTCCTCGTTCAGCTTCGCCTCGATGTACTGGAAGCGGGTGACGAAGCGGCGCGTGGCCATGCGCAGCGCGTCCTCCGCGGGCGTCTTCACGAAGCGCGCGAGGTTCGCGAGCGAGAACAGGACGTCCCCCAACTCGTGCTCGATGGCGTCCCGATCGCCCGACGCGATGGCCTCGTCCAGCTCGCGCAGCTCCTCGTCCAGCTTGCCGCGCACCCCGGCCAGGTCCGGCCAGTCGAAGCCGATGCGGCTGGCCTTCTCCGTCAGGCGCTCCGCGCGCAGCAGGGACGGGGCCGCGGTGGGCACGCCGTCCAGCACGGAGCCCGCGCGCCCGGTCTTCTTCTTGCGCTCCTCCGCCTTCAGCTGCGCCCAGTTGGCCAGCACCTGCTCGGCGCCCTTCACCTGCTGATCCCCGAACACGTGAGGATGCCGGCTGGTGATCTTGTCGCTGATCGCCGCGCAGACGTCCGCCATCGTGAACTCGCCCAGCTCCGCCGCCAGCTGCGCGTGGAAGACAATCTGGAAGAGCAGGTCCCCCAGCTCTTCACACAGCGGGCGCCACGGGCCGCCGTCGGCGACGCGGTCCATCTCATCCAGGACCTCGAACGCCTCCTCGGTCAGGTAGGGGCGCAGCGAGCGCAGGTCCTGCTCGCGGTCCCACGGGCAGCCGCCCTCGGCCCGAAGGCGCCGCATGATCTCCACCAGTCGTTCCAGCTCGTTTCCAGGCGCCGCCATTCATTCACTCCCGAGCAATCCCCCCGCCGCGGGATCCTGTAGCACGGCCGGTGGGCACCACATGATTTCGGATCGTCCGGCCTGTCGCCTATCATCGGACGTCCGGATGCTCCGCTCGTTCCTCGGCCTGTGTTGCAGCCTCGTGCTGCTTGTCCCCGCGCGCGCCCCTGCGTTGATGCAGGAGCCGCTCCTGCGCATCGAGGAGAAGGTCATCGAGCCGGAGCCGGATCCCAGCACCTTCCACGCCACGGAGGATGATCCGGTGGAGGACACCGGCCCCGAGGAGGCCGACGAACCGGATCCCGAGCCCCGCCCCGACAC
>NZ_RAVY01000257.1:0-11498 GCF_003611625.1 Corallococcus sp. CA054B | reverse complement strand
CCTCCGCCCCACCCGCCCCAGCCCGATGAAGAGCAGCACGGCCAGCGACCAGATGGCCGGCGTGGAGCCCGCGCCGGTGGCGGCGGTGAGGGTGGCGGCGGCGGCGGCGGTGCCGGTGGCCGCGAGCGTGTCGTTCTCAGGGAGGGAGGCGCCCAGGTTGGCGGTGCCCAGGTAGAACAGCTCCAGCAGCATGCCGACGGACAAGCCCCCGCCCACGTCGCCCAGCAGGGCGCCCATGAACGTGGCGGCCACCAGGGGCCGGGACAGCATGGCCTGGAGGAACGCCTTGCGCTCCACGGCCACCAGCCCCCCCCAGAGACACGCGAGCGCCACCTGGGTCCAGCCGACGTTCACCGGCTCACCCGGCCTTCGACCAGCGCTCGGTCAAATCCGGCAGGTCCACGGACTTCTCCGCGGGCACGGCGCGCGCCTCCACGCGCACGCCCTGCGCGGACAGCTGCTGGAGGGCCTGAAGCTCCCCTTCCGCCAGGAAGACGGAAGGCGACACCTGCCGCCTTCCGGTGCCGAAGTGCACGTTGCCCAGGTTGAGCTGGTCCATGGCCAGCCCGGCCTGGAAGGCGAACGGCACGGAGGCGACGTCCCTCAGGAGCACCAGGGTGCGCACGCCGTCCTTGGACAGGGCGGCGAAGTCCACCTGGGCGAGGGGGAGGATCTGCACCTCGATGGCGCTCTGCACGGCGAGCGCCATGGCGGCACGGATGAGGGGACTGGAGGCCGCCTCATCGTCCGCCACCACCACTCGGGACACCTTGAGGTGGGGAAGCCAGGCTTCGACGACCTGACCATGGATGAGGCGGTTGTCGACGCGGACCAGGGTGATCACGGCAGTCTCGAATCGCCGACCCGTGCGGGTCCGTCAAGTTCGCGGCTGCTGCTGGGCCTCGCGAAGCAGGGCGGATGCACAGGTGATGTTGCGCTGGCCGTACGACGCCAGCTGGTTGGCCATGTCCGACAGGGCCATCTGCTCCGAACGGAGCGAGTTGGCCTTCAGCAGCATGGGCAGATTGACGCCGGCCAGGACTTCCAGATTCATCCGCTGACACATCATCAGCGATTCCTTACAGGGGGTACCTCCG
This sequence comes from Corallococcus sp. CA054B, assembly GCF_003611625.1. Lineage (NCBI taxonomy): Bacteria > Pseudomonadati > Myxococcota > Myxococcia > Myxococcales > Myxococcaceae > Corallococcus > Corallococcus sp. CA054B. Next base: position 10,401 of record NZ_RAVY01000257.1, on the reverse strand, counting down.
AAGAGGTCGGCCATGATGATGACGCCGTCCCCTTCATCCACGGCCTTCACGGCCTGCTTCATCTTGGCGCGGAGGTCCTCGACGGGAGCCCCCGGCTCGATGTTGCAAGTGGCCACGGCGGGCAGCTTGCCCACGATCTGTTCAGCGGTAGAGACAAGCTCATCCGCGAGACGCCCGTGCGATGCGATGACGAGGCCGACCATTGATCACCCCTGAGCCACTTCCCGGGAGAATTTGCGTCCTTACGCCCATCAACGACCGGACGCAACTCCGGCGAAGTTTTCCGCCTGCACCTGGGAACCACTGCCCCAACAACTTCGCTTCGAAGGTAAGGCGACTGCGCCCACCATGCCTGGAATTTCAGGTCCGGGGAAGGGACACGGTGTCGTCTGCCGGACGGGGAGCCGGGCGCGGTCTCCCCACGCTCTAGGAGATGCGCGGTGTGGCCCCACGGTGCGTGCCCCGCGGGGCGAGTCCGGCGCCCCCGCTCGGTGGGTAGGAAGGCGACCGTGCCATCACAAGGGAGCGGCTGTATCACCTGGGAATCCCGGCAGGGCCCGCGAGGTCCATCGGTACTCGGGGCATGCGGGATTCAGGGGACCTGTCGCATCGGGTGCGGTGTCTCAGTGGACGACCAGGCGGGCCCTCTGCTCGGCGGGCCGGATGCGGGCGGTGGCGCCGGCACCGAAGGTGAGGAAGTCCTCCTCCATGCCGTCGCTGAAGATGACGCCGCCCTGGGGCATGCGGGACTCGAGCACCAGCTCCGCCTGGGCGGTGACGAAGCCGCCGACGATGTCCGCGCCGGAGTGACGGCTGACGAAGGGCTCGCGCACGACGAAGGCGAGCCGCGCGTCCTCCCAGCCGAGCGTCCAGGGCTTGCCCGGCGTGCCGCCCGTACAGCGGGTGAGCCCCTGCGCGAGCGCGAACACGGATGACAGCCACCCGCTGGAGCCCGCGCCCGTGGACACGAGCACGCCGCTGGAGGACTGGGACTCCTCCTTGCCGCCGTAGCGGACCTGGTAGCGGGCGGACACGTGCGTGCGCGCGCCGATGAACAGGTCGTTGAAGGCGAGCAGCCGCTGGCCGTCCTGGAGCCGCGCCTCCGCCAGCTGCACCTGTCGCATCCTCGCGCGGCCCTCCAGGGTCTTGAGCACGGCGCCCCGGGCGTCTCGCGGGAGGAAGGGCAGGAGCACGCCGTCGAAGCGCTCCGGGTCCGGGTTGACGCCCACGAGCGGCTGGCTGCCCACGTACTTGGCCACGTTGGCGACGAGCCCGTCCTGCCCCACCGCCACCACCACCTCCTTGCCGGTGAAGAGGAAGGTGGGCACGAGCGAGCGGTCCACCTGCTGCACCGGCAGCCCCACGTCCAGCTGCGAGCGAAGGCCGTCCACCGCGCGGCGGTAGGTGTCGTCCTCCGCCTCGAACCCGTTGAAGTCCTGACCGTTGTGCTCCACGTAGAACTTCGCCTGCTTCTTCGTGTTGAAGCGGACCACCAGGTCCGCCAGCCGCGTCTTGCGCGTGACGAGGACGACCTTCTCGAACATGGCGAGCCTCCTTCGCTGAGCCTTCAGCGGTCGAAGTGCTGGACGTCCGCGCGGCCGGGCTTGTTCGGCTTGGAGCCGGAGCGGGGTCCCGGGTTCGGGCCCGCATCCGGGGGCAAGAGTGAGCGCAACAGGTCCGGCGACACGTTGAGCTCGCCGATGCGCTGCGCGTTCTCCCCCATCTCGCGGAAGGCCAGGGCGATGTGGAGCGCGGGGTCGCCGCCGTTGGCGGACGTGGCCAGGAGCGTCTTCCAATCCACGTTCTTCACCGGCTCCAGCGTCTTCTCCAGGGTGTACGCGCGCGCGTCCGCGGACTGGCGCTCGTTCTGGACCCAGCGCTCCATGAGGGCGGCGCGCTGCTCCTCCACCGCGATGTCCGCGGCCATCTTCGCTTCGCGAATCTGGCGCTGGCGCTCCTCCACCACCAGCTCCGTGGCCAGCTCGCTCTCCTTGATGCGCCGCTCCTGCTCCACGGCGGCGTTGCGGCGGGCGTAGATGGCTTCGTCCGCTTCACGCTGGAGCCCTTCGCGCGCGGCGGCTTCCAGCGCGCGCGCCATCTCCGGCGTGGGCTGGATGGAGAGCACGGAGAAGGCCATCACGTGCACGCCCAGCGCCTTCACGGACTCCGCCTCCGCCAGCGCCGCCAGCACGCGGGCCTCCAACATGTCGGACTGCACCAGGACCTCGCGCAGGCTCAGGGACTGCACCACCGCGCGGGCGCGCACCTGCGCGGCCTGCACCAGCCGGTCCGACAGCTTCTCCGGGTCGTCGGAGCGGTGACGCCCCGCCGGGGTGATGGAGTAGTCCAAGAGCCCCGCCAGCCTCCGCGCGTCCTCCACGCGGTATGTCAGCTGCCCTTGAATCGTCACCGGCTGGAAGTCGCGGGTGACCTCATTGAAGGCGAACGGGACGTCCGCGCTCGACAGGGGCACCGCCACCAGCGTCGTCGCCGGCTTCCAATAGAGGAACGACAGGCCCGCGCCCTCGCGGACCACCTCGCCGTCCCGGTACTGCATCACGTACGTGGTCGGCGTCGACTTCATGTACCCGATGAACATCCGCGCATCCCCCTCACCTGCTGCGTTTGGTTTGTGTGATTTCGACACCATCTTAGTGTCACTCATACACATTCGCAACAGGGAGTGCGGGAAAGCGGTGTAGGTGGGGTGGATGCCGGTGGACGGGGTGGGCCCGGGCGTCCTTGAATCGGGGGCATGACGCGCAAGCTCGGGGAGCAGTTGATCCTGGATGGAGTGCTGACGCCGGAGGTGCTGTCCCGAGCGCTCGCGCGGCAGAAGGAGACGGGGCTGAAGCTGGGCGAGTGCCTGGTGCGGCTGGGCGTGGACGAGACGCCGGTGTTGCGGCTCTTGGCGCAGGAGCTGAAGACGCGCTTCGTGTCCACGGAGAAGCTGGCGCAGGCGAAGGTGGACCCAGGCCTGTTGGAGCGGGTGCCGGTGCGGCTGGCGGAGGGCTTCGACTTCATGCCGCTGCGGCTGGTGCAGGACGCGCTGTACGTGGCCATCTCCGAGCCGCAGCGGCAGCGGGCGCTGGAGGAGATTTCGAAGACGGTGGGCGTGGCGCAGGTGCTGCCGTTCATCGCGGTGCGCAGGTCCATCCGCGCGGCCATCCGGAAGCACTACTACGCGGACGCGCACGCCTTCGAGCACCCGCCGGAGGACCTGGCGTGTCCGCACTGTGGCGCGTCGTGCAAGCCGGGGGATTTCCAGTGCGCGCGCTGTGAGCTGCTGCTCGTGAGGAGCGTGGAGGAGCTGCCGCCCCGGGACAACGTGTCGCTGGTGCGCGCGCTGCTCACGAGGCCGGAGCAGACGGGAGCGCGCGGCGTGCCCCGTCCACCGCAGCAGGAGGCGACGCGGGTGGTGTCGTTCCAGGCGCAGGCCCAGCCGAAGGCGAAGGGGCCGCCGGTGCGGCCGGTCATCGTCGCGGGGCTGGACCTGGTGAACCGGCCGCTGAGCCCGTTCGAGGCGTACGTGCTGTCGTTCGTGGACGGGCGCACGGCGCTGGCGGACATGGCGATGATCACCCAGGTGACGGAGCTGGAGCTGCGCGCGGTGTTCGAGTCGCTGTCGGAGCGAGGCGTGACGAAGCTGGTGGGCACGCTGGCGTCAGCGGAGGTGGCGTTCACGGGAGATGGCGTGCCTGCGTTCTCGCGCGAGCCGAAGACCGTGCCTCCGGCTCCGGCCGCGAAGGTGGCGGCGGCTCCGGCGGCCCGCGCCCAGGCTCCGCGGCAGGCGCCGATGCCTTCGGTGTCACTGGCCGCTGCGCTGACGGCGAAGCCTCCTGTCGTGGCGCCAGCTCCGGTGGCCAGGAAGGAGGACGCGCAGGAGGAGGTGCTCCAGCGCGTCGTGCGGCTGGAGCAGGCGGGGAAACTGGCGGAGGCGTTGGATCTGCTGGAGCGCAGCATCGGGCTCCTGCCGAAGCCCGCGCCGCTCTACAACCGCATGGGGATGATCCTCCTGAACCACCAGCGCGATTACGAACGCGCCAGTGCGTTCTTCCAGAAGGCGTCGGACCTGGAGCCGGAGAACAGCGTCTACACGATGAACCTGTACTCCGTGCTGGCGCTCACGGCTGAAGCCACGAACGCAGGACAGAAGAAGCCCCGGCGCTGAGCACGGCCTCGGCCTGGAGGTCTGACTCTTGGGGTTCATGAAGCTGGACCGACAGATCCACCGCGTCTTCGGGCTCGAGAAATCTTCGGTCCCCGTGCGAGATCAGCCCCTGCCCGTGAGCGATACGAGCCTGGCTTTCATGGGCTATCCCATGCTGCGGCAGGCGGAGGTGTTCCTTTCCGCCCCTGCTTTGGAGCGCTGGCGGACGGAACACTCGCTGGCGTTCCCTCAGGAGTGCTGCGTCTGTCTGCGGGCCGCACAGCGGTTTCTGCCAGTCCATGCTGCCCCAGGATGGATGGGCCTCCTTCGCCGGAAGCAGCTCCTAATGGGAGTTCCCCATTGTGAGGAGCATGGGCGCCAGGACGAAGCGCGGCTCCTGGTCCAGGTGAATTCCTGGAGCGAATGGGTCTGCCAGCTTGCGCTCATTGGGATGAACGAAGCGTTTCTCCTCAAGACCCGGGAACTCAACCAGACCAGGGACATGGCGCCCCCCTGGAAGGCATTTCCCGGGTACGAGCCCATGTCTTCAGGATGGCGACAGGGCAATGGGGAGTATTGGTTTGCTCACGTCTGGTCGCCGTTCTGGCAGCGCTTGTCACATGAGGAGCAGCAGCAATACAACCAGCGCTGGGCGGCTCCACCAGAATGGCACTCCCGGCTGATGGACCTTCCCTGAGCCAAGCCCCAGCGCTGAAGGTGCCCCATGCCCTCCCCTTCCGAGTCGTACCTGCTGGATTTCCATGCGCGCCTCGCGGGCGTGACGTCGCGGTGGTTCGCTTCCGCTCCGGTCGAGGTCGAGGCTGGGACTGCGCCTTCGAGCTATGCTCTGCTGGAGGCGGTCGTGCCTCACGATGCGCGGCCCCTGGCGGTGCTCGACCTGGCCTGTGGAGATGGATACCTCCTGGAGCTGCTTGCTCGGAGGAAGCAGCCCGGGATGTCGCTGATGGGGCTCGACATGAGCGAGCACGAGCTGGCTGCGGCACGGGCGCGGTTGAACGGCGCTGCGACACTGCTCCAGGGACGCGCGCAGTCGCTTCCGTTCGGGGACGCCAGTGTCGATGTCGTGTTGAGCCACCTGGCCCTCATGCTGATGGACGACGTGGAGACCGTGCTCGCGGAGCTGCGGCGTGTGCTGAAGCCGGGCGGGCGGGTGTCCATTGTCGTGGGCGGAGACCTGGTGCCGGGGAATGCGTTGGAGGTGTTCGGCGGACTCATGAAGAGCGCGGCGGCGGTTCCTCCCACGCGGCTGGGCGATCCGAAGGTCCGTTCCAGCGATGGGTTGCGAGAACTCTTCGCCGAGGGCTTCGTGGACGTCACGGTGCGGTCCCTCTCCGTTCAGGGCGATGGGTCGCCGAGCGATGTCTGGGAGTCGCTGCTCACAACGTATGACGCGGACCGATTGTCTCCTGCGGCCAAGGCGTCGCTCAGGGCCTCGTTCCTCCAGGCCGTGGAACCGCTGCGACGCTCGGATGGCAGCGTTCCGTTGCGCTGGGGCATGCGGCAGCTGACGGCGTTCCGGAAGCCCTGATCAGGGCTGTGTCCGGGCGCTCACAGCCGCCGACAGACGAACCCCTCCTGAGTGGGAGTGCAGGCCGTTGCTTCGAGCTCCTCGAAGACGTGCCGCAAGGTTGCAGTCAGCTGGACCCCGAAGACCTCGATTTCGGACCACGGGGGATCATGTGCGAACGCACCATGGTGCTCGGCCACAGCACCGGCGATCCGGGCACACATCGCCTCGGGAGATTCTCCCTCGAGCGCGGCGAATGACGTGACGCCCACCGAGAGAGGATCAACTGCCGCATCCGCCAGGCCGCTCTTCCAGACACTTTGGATGACGGGAGTGTTCTCGCGCGAGTCAACGACCCATACGTGGAAGACGCGAGCCAGCTCAGCCACCCGGCCTCCGAAGCCCTGATCCACCACGATTCCCACTTTGTGCGTTGGCATTGGCATGGTGCGGTCCCAGCCCGCTCGCACGGGCGGCGTCCACGGGACGACGTGCAGCGTGTTGCCGTCCTCCGTGGGCTTCGTCTCGTGGAGCGTCATCGCGAGGGCGCCCGTCGCCGCGTCGCGCGTGTGGTGCACGATGAGCGCATAGGTCGGAATCCCCGGCATGGCTTCCGTCAGCCACGCGTAACCCTCTTCGGGGGTCTTCGCCTCCAGGACGCAGATGGCGGCGTGTCCCGTTTGCGCCGCGGTGCAGAGCATCTCCATGTCCTTCAGCGTGCGCACCTCGTCCGCGAAGACGAGGTCCGGGTCCTGCCGCAGGAATGAACGCAGCGCCTGCGCCAGCGGCAGCTCTCCGCTCACCTTCACGACGCCGATGGCGCCTCCCGGCCCGCCCTTCGGCTCCTCCACGGCCGCCAGCGCGTGCACGTTGTCGGGCAGTGCATCCATCACCGCGCGCAGGGTCGTGCTGCGCCCCGTGTTGGATGCGCCCGTGAGCAGCACCAACTGGCCGTTGAACAGCGACTTGTCCAGGCGGTTGAAGAGCCCCTTGAGGAACTCCGCGTGTTCAGCGGAGAGCGGGAGGCTGGGGATGCTCGGGTACGCCTGGCGCGTCTCCCGGTCCCTCGCCAGCGCCGTGGTCCAGGTGCCCAGCTCGTCTTCGCGGAAGGACACGCGGAACTCGATGTCCGGATCCGCCGCGCCCACCGGGAAGGACACGTGACCCCGGTCGGGCATCACCGGATCCGCGCCCCGCTTCGCATGCGCCGCCAGCGCCTTCCCCAGCGGCCGGTACAGTTCGTACGCCATGGGCTGACGCACCGGCACCCGCTCGGCGCCCAGCAATCCCACCGTGCCCGGCGTGTCCTTCTCGATGAAGAACAGCGTGATGCCCGCGTTGATCACCCGGTCGCCCGTCTCCGCTCGGGCTCCGTCGCTGTCGTCCTCGTCCGCGCCACTGTCCGAGTCGTCCGCCGCCCAGACGGAGAACATCGCCGTGCCCGTCCGTCCCGCGACGTCGAAGAGGGTCGCCGCCAAGGCTTCCGGCGTCTTCGGCGAGACGAAGGCTCCGGACGGGACCCGGCCCGCCTCCCCCAGCCTCTGGAGCAGGCTGGCGAACACGGCGTCCGGCGTGGCGGGGGCTTCGGACTTCGGGCTCGGCGTCGTCATGGGCGCGGACCATGGCATGGCCTCTCGCGGCCCGGCCACGCTGGAAACGGTCCCCGGAAAGCCCCCTTCTCCTTGGAAACCGGTACGGCTGCCGGCCTGCCTTGAGAACGGGCGAGGAAGCTTCACAGAGGGGCTCCCCTCCAGCAGGCGCTTGGGTAACATCGCTTGATGTTCAGGCGTCTCACCAACGCGCTGCGACGGCTGTGGCTCCGCCCCTCCGAAAGCAGCCTCTCGGACCGGCAGCAGAGCCTGCCCGGCGGTACCGAACCCACCGTCGCCACGCCCCGGCGCTCGCGCGCGTCGGTCGCGGAGGAGGCCTCGCCTCCGGTCCGCACCAGCCGCCCGCGCCGCCCGGCCGTCCGCATCGTCGCGCATGGGGCCGCCCCGCACGTCAGCAACCGCAAGACGTCCCGCCGCGCCAGCGCCACGACCCCGCGCTTCTACGACCTGCACGACGACTTCCGCGCCCCCAACCGCTGGGAACCCGGCGACCCGCTGGACCTGGAGGACAAGGAGGTGGGTGACGTGTGGATGTTCACCGCCGGGCGCCCCGTGAATCCGCCCGGCCCCCTCCACATCCCCAATGAGCAGAGGGCCGCCCCGCTGGACTTCAGCCTCGCTGGCGCCGGCCTCACCCCCGTGGTGCACCCGCGCGTCGCCGCCGTGTTCGCGCGCCTGGCGCCGGAGGACGTGCAGCTCATCCCCGTGCACATCGAGGGCCAGCCGGAGCCGTACTTCCTCGTCGTCGCCACGCGCCTCATCCGCTGCGTGGACGAAGCCGCCTGCCTGGAGGTCCTCCGCTACGGCCCCGGCGATGGCGTTCCCGCGCGCGTGGGCCAGTACCGCTCCGTGCGAGGCCTGCGCATCGACCCCACCCAGGTGGGCCGCGCCCGCGTGTTCCGCCCCTGGGGCTGGCCCGTCACCCTCGTCGTCTCCGAGGTCGTGAAGGAGGCCCTGGAGAAGGAGGGCGTCACCGGCGCTCGCTTCACGCCCATCACGGACACCCGGCACTGAAGACCGGGGTCCGCAAGGACGTTGCAGCGCCCTACTCCTTCTCGATGTCCCGGTCCCACAGCTGCACGCGGCCGTAGTCCGCGGACAGCCGGCGCACCATCTCCGCCGCCAGCGCCACCGAGCGGTGCTTGCCGCCCGTGCACCCCAGCGCCACCGTGAGGTACGCCTTCCCCTCCTTCTGGTAGCGGGGGAACAGGAACCGGCAGAGGTCCACGACCTTCTCGAGGAACTGCTGCGTCTCCTCGCGCTCCAGCACGTACCCGGACACCTTCGGGTTCTTGCCCGTGAGCCCCTTGAGCTCCGGCACGAAGTACGGGTTCGGCAGGAAGCGCACGTCGAACACCAGGTCCGCCTGCGGCGGCACACCGTACCGGTAGCCGAAGGACATGATGGACAGGCTGGGCCCCGTCGTGGGCTCCGGGCTGAAGCGCCCCTGCACCATGCGCTTCAGGTCGTGCACGTTGAGCGCCGACGAGTCGATGACCTGATCCGCCAGCTCCCGCAGGTCCTTCAGCGCCTCGCGCTCCCGGTGGATGCCCTCCGCCACCGTGCCCTCGGGGGCCAGCGGGTGGCGGCGGCGCGTCTCGCTGAAGCGGCGCATGAGGCTGTCGTCACTGGCGTCCAGGAAGAGCACGTCCACCTGGTGGCCCGCGCGGCGCACCTCGGCGAGCACACGGGGCGCGTCCTTGAGGAAGACGCCCTCGCGCGCGTCGATGACCAGCGCCATGCGCTCGATGTTGCCGCCTCCCGCCAGCTCCGTGAGCTTGGGCAGGAGGAGCACCGGCAGGTTGTCGATGCAGAAGAAGCCGGCGTCCTCCAGCGCGCGGATGGCGGTGGACTTACCGGAACCTGACATGCCGGTGATGATGATGATCTGCTTCGCGGGGGCGGTCACTCGACCTCTTCTCCCAAGGTGCGGCGCATCGCCCCCTGGGCGATGGCTCGATTGAGGCGCTCGGCGAACTCTCGCGCCGAATGGTGGCCCTGAAGCTTCAACAGTTGGTTGCGCGCGGCCACCTCCACGATGGTGGCCATGTTGCGTCCAGGACGCACGGGGACGACCGACAGGGGGATGTCCACGCCAACAATCTGCAGGTGCTTGTCCTCCACGCCCAGTCGGTCGTACTCCTGGTGCGGATCCCATTCCTGCAGCTCAATCACAAGCTCAATCTTCTTCTGTTCCCGGACGGCGGACACTCCGAAGAGGTCCTTGATGTTGATGATGCCCAGTCCGCGAATCTCCATGTGGTGCTTGATGACCGGATTGCCCGCGCCGTAGACGGCCCCCTTGCGCCGGGTCACGTCCACGATGTCGTCCGCCACCAGCCGGTGGCCGCGCATCACCAGGTCCAGGGCGATTTCGCTCTTGCCGATGCCGCTCTTGCCCAGGAGCAGGATGCCCACGCCGAAGACGTCCATCAGCACGCCGTGCAGGCTGCTGGACTCCGTGAGCGCGTCCTCCAGGAAGTTCTGCACCCGCTGGATGAACTCGCTGGAGAGCAGCGGCGTCTTCATCAGCGAGAGGCCCGCCGCCTCGCAGGCGTCCACCAGCGCGCGCGGCACGTCCAGCGCCTTGGTGACCACCACGCACGCCAGATCCTCTTCGCCGAAGAGCTTGGCCAGCGACGCGTGCTGCGCGTCCTCTGGCAGGGTGGCCAGGTAGGAGATTTCGGTGTTGCCGAAGACCTGGACGCGGTGCGGGTGGAGGTGCTCCATGAAGCCCGCCAGCGCCAGGCCCGGCTTCTGGATGCGCGAGGAGTCCACCGTGCGAGCCAGCCCCTGGGTGCCCGCCATCAGGGTCAGCCGCAGGTCGTGGCCCTGGTCCTCGAGGAGCTGGGAGATGCGAATGGATTTCATCGTCGGGACCTGGATATCACCCACCGGCCTCCGGAGGTGAACCGCACCGTGTCCGCCGTCCCCCCCGCCTCCCCTACAGCCGCCGCCGAGCCCCGGTCCGGAGCGCTGGTCGGAGTTCCAACGGAAACGCCCACGTGGGCAGGCTCCGGAGCTCCTGGCGAAGCCCCCTTCGAGCGCCGGCTGGGCCTCTTCCTGCTGGGGGGCGTGCTCGTCCTGGGCGCGGCCTTCCGCCTGTACTGGGC
>NZ_RAVY01000256.1:0-11506 GCF_003611625.1 Corallococcus sp. CA054B | reverse complement strand
CGCACTCGCTCTTCACCCAAGGCACCTACTATTTCATGGCCATGCCGCGCATGAGCGATGAACGACTCCGCCCGTTGGTGGAGCGATTCGCACAACTCGTTCGCGAGCACGCCGTCTTCCGAGAAGCTTTCGGACTTATCTGATTCAGATGAGGGGATGCTTCAGGTCCGGGGCTGATACAGCGAAGGGCCCGCCAGGGTCCGCAGGACGGGGTCGCGGTTCCAGCCCTGGGACGCGAGCTTGAGCCCGAACACCTCGACCTTGCTGTCCTCCAGCGCCTGGGTGGCCATCCTCGAAAGCTTTCCGCCGTCCTCCATCACCAGGACCGTGTGATGGGGGTAGAGCCGGTCCTCGACGTGCCAGTCCGGTGGGAGCTCGCTCGCCTCAAGCTCGCCCCACCCCGCGGACGGCGTCGCCGTTTCCCGGTAGGCCTCCGGCTGATGGGGCACGACGGGCCGCGCGGTGGTGGGTTTGTGCGCCTCGCAGTAGCCCCAGCGCAGCGCCGGAAAGATGGACGACGTCTCTTCGTGCGTCGCTTCACTTCCACAGATACGGCATTTCATGCGGCCAGCAGACGTGCGCGCGCTTCACCCTGTCAACCCGGCATCCGGGTCCGACCCCACCGGTGACGGAAGGCTCCACTACCTTCCGCCTCCGGCGGGCACCGCGTGATTACTGCAGCACGCCGATGGTCTCCGAGCGGTCCACGGCCTCACCCTTGGTGGTGTAGCCGGAGTACCAGCCCGTCAGGTTGCTGCCGGACTGGTCATACTGCATATGGACGTGGGCACCCGTGGCGTTGCCCGTACCGCCCTCGTTGCCCACCTGGCAGCGGTTGCACGTGCGGTCATACGAGTCCGACGTCTTGATGAAGTGCCACAGGCGGAACGTCTTGCCGTTGGAGAAGGCGTGCTTCGCCTCGTTCTGCGTGCCGCTGCCCGTGCCGTTGCAATAGACGCCCGTCGTGCGGACGGTCACGTTCCAGGACAGGGACGCCATCACGCCCGTCTCCACGCCCCAGTAGTTGCAACGGCCGCTGGAGATGTCCACCGCGCCGTGGAACTTGCCGCTGGAGTAGTTCGTCGTCGCCGTGACCGTGCCGGGGAAGGGCGACTTCACCGTGTACGAGTACGCAGCCGCGACCGAGGGAACCGCGAGGGCCAGGATGGCCGCGAAGGCCTTCTTCTTCATGTGACGCATCGGGGGTGTTCCTTTCGGGCCGGCGGGTCCGGCCCCATGAGGGTGCCGCTCAACGGACCTGTTGCTGCCGCTGCTTCTCTCTCAGGAGCAGGCCCCACTCCTGAACACCTGATTCCAGGGCGCGGATCCACGCGTCGATCTCCGGCTCCAAGGCCGGGTCGATGCTCCGCAGCTTGCGCAGCTCCGGCACGGCGTCCGCGAAGCCCAGCTCCGCGATGCCCTGCACCAGCGCCTTGCGCACCCCCGCGTCCCGCTCGCCCCGGTACATGCCCACCAGCGCCTCGCGCGCCGGCCCCATCTGCGCCGCCGGCACGCTGCCCAGCGCGAGCGCCGCCGAGCGCCGCACGTCCGCGCTCTCGTGGCCCAGCATCCCGAGCAGCTTCTGCCCCGCCTCCGGCCCCATCCTGCGCGTGTCCAGGGACTCCAATATCTTCGCCGTCACCTTCGGATCCGTGGACGCCGTCGCCGCGTTCACCGCCATGTCCGTGGCCGGGCCGTGATGGGCGGAATAGACGTATTCGTTGTCCTCGATGAGGTTCTTCGCCGCCTCCATGCGGACCTCCGGCGAGCCGTCCCGCATGAGCCGCTCGTACATGTCCCCCGTCTTCTCCAGCGCGCCGGTGCGGCGCATGGCGCGGACGGTGGCGGCGCGGACGGACGGGTCGCGGTCCTCCAGCGCGCGGCGGGCCACGGCCTGGATGGCGTCCTTCTCCGCCTCGCGCTCGCTGCGCGCCACCAGCGCCGCGGCCAGCTGCTCCACCATCGCAGGGTCCGTCTCCCGGTCGAACGCCGCGTGCAGCTCTCCGGAGGGCAGCGACACGGCGGCCTCGCGCAGCACGGCCTGGAGGTAGTCGCGGTAGGCCTTGGAGCTGGAGCCCATCCCCTGGCGGAGCTGATCCATTAGCCCCCGGACCGAGCAGCTCTCCCCCTGCAACGTCGGCTTCGCCGCCGGGGGCGTGGGTTGGGCGGTGACGACCGGGGACGCGAGCATCAATGTCAGGCCCCCGAGCGCGCGAAGACCTTGGAGATAGCGAGGCATGCGTCAGGGCTCCTAGTCGTGGCGGTCCATGCAGCCGAAGGGGTTCTGGTCTGGCAGCTCGTTCCAGACGCGGATGAAGTCGACGTTGCCCTGGGCGTAGAGCGTCTCGAAGATGCCGTAGAGCGGCTGGAAGCGCGGATCCACGGTCGCCATGTTCGCCATCACCGGCAGGGCGTCCCGGCCCGCGACGCGCGCGGAGAAGCGGAACAGCGCCCAGCGCACGCACACGGACTGCTCGCGCTGGAAGGCGTCCGTGAACGTCTCCAGCACGTGCTCCTTGTCGGAGGACATGGCCAGCACCTGCGCCGCCGCGTCGCGGCCGTCCTCGTTGCCCTCGCTGCGCAGGATGCGCTCGAAGCGGGCCGTGGCCTTCGCGTCCAGCACGGGGGAGTTGTGCAGCGGCGCCGTCTGCGCCAGGTGGCGGATCTGCTCGTCCGGCGCGTCCGTGGCGATGGTGATGAGCCGGTCGAGGTACGGTGACGCGTCGCCCAGGTTCTCCGACTCGCGCGCCATCACGCGGCCCAGAGTGCGCGTGGCGGCCCAGCCCGCTTCGGTGGACGCCGGGTCGCGCGCGAAGTCCGCCAGCCGGTCCATCGCGTCCGGCGTCAGGTGCTTCTGCGTGTCGAGCGCGGAGAGCATGCCCGCGCGCCGCTCGATGGACAGCCCCTTGTCCAGCCCCGCCTCCAGCAGCCGCGCGGCGACCTGCGGCTTCTGCACCGCGTCCGACTCACGCAGCCCGGACAGCAGCACCTGGAACTCCGCGCCCTGCGCGTCCCGGGCCCAGTCCACCACCTGCCCCGCCTTCTTCGCGTCGTCGCCAATCAGCTCCGCGAGCTTCGCCTTCAGGTAGTCGCGGACGAGCGGGTCCTTCGACGCGAGAAGCGACGCGGACCAGTCGCGGAACGTCTCCAGCGTCACGCCGTCGTTGAAGCGCGCCAGCTCCGGGAAGCACGTCTGGTCCGAGAAGCGGCGCTCCGCGGCCTCCGCTTCCTCCACGCCAGCCGGCGCCGCCGCCGCGCTCCCACCGCCGCTCCGCGAGCCCCCGGACTGTGTGGCTTTGGCAGAGGCAGCCACCGCGGACGGCGCCTGTGCGTCGTCACCGCCACGCCACACCAGCCCCACGGCCGCCAACACGGCCGCCAGGCCCGCGCCCGCCAGCACCCAGGGCATCCCACGCCGCCGCGAAGGGCCAGAGGCGGGCGTCTCGGTCGAAGTGGAAGGAACCATGGGAATCCAAATAACCATGGATTCCGTGTTTCAATCAAGGAAAACAGATTGATTGGATTTTTACTGGTACTCGCCCTCTTTCCCTCTGGCGATTCCATGCGCTGACCACACGCGTCACAGGAACAGTCCCTGCGTTATGGAACGACGCATACGGCCGACATCCTTCGTGTCGCGGTGACGCAATGACTCTCCGTGTGCGTGTGCGCGTGGATGTCACAAGGCGTTGCACCCTGCGCCCGTCTGCCTTCCTGCCCCCCAAGGTCAAAACAGACACGCCTCTGACGCAGGGGCGTGAAGTGTCCGCGATTCAGTGTCCGTGTATGATTTCGGTCCGTGGTGGCAGGGCCGGGGGGGCTGTAGCCAGCGCATGGATGCATCGGGCGGAGGTGCCCGGGTCGCGCCATGGCTGTGAATGCGTCGCGGGAAAAGTGGCCGGACATGATGAAGAACGAAGCAGGTGCCGTGCGGCGGGAGCCTCCCGCGGTGGGCGTGACGGGTGTGTCCTCGGACCTTTCGGACCGGACACAGGCCGCGGACGTGGAGTCGCTCTTCGGAGCGGCGCCCGCGCCCGTGGAGCCGCCGTCCCGTTCCAACACGGGTTCGTCCACGTGGGACGGGCCGTCGCGTCCGGGCACGGGTGGCACCGGTGACACCGGCAACAACACCCATCCCTCCATCCAGGGCCTCGCGCTGCGCCCGGGCATGCGCCTGCAGCACTACGAGCTCATCCGCGAGCTGGGCTCCGGCGGCATGGGCACGGTGTTCCTCGCGCGCGACGTGCGGCTGGGGCGCCGGGTGGCCATCAAGTTCCTGCACAGCGAGGACGCCGACATCACCCGGCGCTTCATCCTGGAGGCGCGGGCCACCGCGCGGTGCAGCCACGAGAACATCGTCATCATCTACGAGGTCGGCGAGTTCACCGGCGGCCCGTTCATGGTGCTGGAGTACCTGCAGGGCAAGCCGCTGACGAAGGTGCTGGGCAACCAGCGCCTGCCGCCCGCGCGCGCGGTGGAGCTGATGGTGCCGGTGGTGAAGGCGCTGGCGTGCGCGCACGAGCAGGGCATCGTCCACCGCGACCTGAAGCCGGAGAACATCGTCGTGACGGACTCGGGCGCCATCAAGGTGCTCGACTTCGGCATCGCCAAGGTGCTCCAGGGCGACGAGCCCGTGGAGGCGCCCGCGGGCGGCCCCCAGGTCCAGCCGCGGCTGCACTCGGTGGAGGGCATGGGCGAGGACGTGTCCAACCTCACCCGCAAGGGCGCCATCATGGGCACCATGGCCTTCATGTCCCCGGAGCAGTGGGGCATTGGCGTGGCCGTGGACAACCGCACGGACATCTGGGCCGTGGGGTTGATGCTCTTCCGCATGCTCGCCGGCAAGCACCCGTTGGATCCGCTGCGCGGTCCGCAGCTGATGGTCACGGGCATGCTGGATGAGCCCATGCCGCTGCTCAGGACCATGGCGCCGGACGTGCCCCAGGAGCTGGCGGCCGTCGTGGACCGCTGCCTGCTCAAGCGCAAGGAGGAGCGCTATCCGGACGCGGCGTCGCTCCTGCGCGCGCTGGAGCCCTTCCTGCCCGGCCGCATGAGCCGCGAGCTGCGCGTGGACGAGAGCCCGTACGCGGGCCTCAGCTCCTTCCAGGAGGCGGACGCGGACCGCTTCTTCGGCCGCACCCGCGAAATCGCCGCGCTGGTGAACCGCATCAACGACCGGCCGCTGCTGGCCGTGGTGGGGCCGTCCGGCACGGGCAAGTCGTCGTTCGTGCGCGCGGGCCTGGTGCCCGTGCTCAAGCGGTCCGGCACGCCGTGGGAGGCGCTGGTCATCCGCCCCGGCCGCAGCCCGCTGTCGGCGCTGGCCAGCATCGTCACGCCGCTGATGAGCTCGTCCACCACCATCGAGGACGACCTGGTGGAGCAGCAGCGGGTGGTGGAGCGGCTGCGCGCGGAGCCCGGCTACGTAGGCAACGTGCTGCGCAGCCGCGCGCGGCGGGAGAAGCGGCGCATCCTGCTCTTCATCGACCAGTTCGAGGAGCTCTACACGCTGGTGCCGGACGCCCAGGAGCGGCTGGCCTTCACCGCGTGCCTGTCCGGCATCGCGGACGACGCAACCACGCCCATCCGCGTCATCCTCTCCATCCGTTCGGACTTCCTGGACCGCGTGCCGGAGGACGAGCGCTTCATGGCGGAGCTCAGCCAGGGGCTCTACTTCCTCACCGCGCCCGCCCGCGAAGGCCTGAAGGACGCGCTGGTGCAGCCGGCGGAGCGCGCGGGCTACCAGTTCGAGAGCCCCGCCATGGTGTCCAGCATGCTGGAGCACCTGGACGCCTCCCAGGGCGCGCTGCCCCTGTTGCAGTTCGCGGCCACCCAGTTGTGGGAGGCGCGCGACGTCACCAACCGGCTGCTCACGGAGAGCGCCTATCAGGCCATGGGCGGCATCGCCGGCGCGCTGGCCAGCCACGCGGACAGCGTGCTGGAGAGCCTGTCCACGCAGGAGCGCACCCTGGTGCGCGCGCTCTTCCTGCGGCTCGTCACCCCGGAGCGCACGCGCGCCATCGTGTCCCTGGACGAACTGCGTGAGCTGACGAAGGACACGGGGGAGATGCAGCGCCTCATCGACCACCTGGTGCAGGCGCGCCTGCTGGTGGTGCAGACCGGCGGCGGCGCCACGGGCGCCACGGTGGAAATCGTCCACGAGTCGCTCCTGCACAGCTGGCCCACGCTGCGGCGCTGGCTGGATGAAGGGCAGGAGGACTCCGCGTTCCTGGAGCAGCTGCGCAACGCGGCCCGGCAGTGGCAGGGCAAGAACTTCGACGCGCACCTCTTGTGGCGCGGTGAATTGGTGGAGGAGGCCCAGCGCTTCCAGCGGCGCTACCGGGGAGAGCTGCCCCGGTTGCAGCAGGACTTCCTCACGGCGGTGTTCGCGCAGGCGAAGAAGGGGCGCCGGCTGAAGCGGGCGCTGCTCATCGGCAGCGCGACGTTCCTGGGGCTCCTGGTGGTGGCGGCGGTGGTGGCGCTCGTCGTCATCCGCAACGCGCAGCAGGAGGCCGAGAAGCAGGCCCAGGCGGCCCAGGCGGCGGAGATCATCGCGCGCGCCGCCGAGACCAACGCCCGCGGCGCGGAGGCCGAGGCCAAGCAGCGCCTGGCCGAGGTGCAGGCCAAGGAGCTGGAGCGCCAGAAGGCGCAGCAGGCGGCGGAGTCGGCCAACGAGCAGGTGGCGCTGGCCAACCAGGAGCTGCTCAGCAAGAACGACGAACTGGTGTCCGCGCTCAAGCGCGCCCAGGAAGCGCAGCTGCGCGCCCGGAGCGCCAAGAAGCGCGCCGAGGAGAGCGCCGAGTCCGCGCGCGACGCCCGCGAGGAAGCCCTCCGCGCGGCGGAAGAACTCTCCACGTTGCTCAAGCGGGAGAAGGAGCGCGTCTCCCGTCTGCAATCCCAGCTCGGCAGTCCGGTCATCGAGGTCCTGAAGTGAGAAGCATCTTGAACAGGGTGATGAGCAGGTCCGCGTTCGTGTTGTCGGTGCTGCTGGCGCTGGAGTCGGTGCCCGCGCTGGCGCAGGAGCCGGCGCCACGGACCCGCGCCACGAAGACGTCCCGGGGCACGAAGAAGGCGGGCGCGCCGAAGACGGCGGGCACCAAGAAGAAGGCCACGGCTTCAACGGCCACGGGCAAGACGAAGCTGTCCGGCACCGGCACCTCGAAGCGGCGGCGCAAGCCCACCGCCGCGGAGGCTACGCCGGTAACCTCGGACACGCCCCTCTCCGAGTCCCTTCCCCTGCCCCCGCCTCCCACGCCGAAGGCCGTGGAGTCCCAGCAGGAGCAGGCCAGCAGCACGCTGGAGGGCTCGCAGCCCGGCACGGACGAGCGCCCCTGGGCGAAGGACGTCTCCAAGACGGACCAGGACGCGTCGCTCGCGCTGTTCGGCGAAGGCAACGCGCTCTTGAAGGAGTCCATCTTCGTGCAGGCGGTGGAGAAGTACCGCCAGGCGCTGGGGCGCTGGGACCACCCGGCCATCCACTACAACCTCGCGCTGGCGCTGATGAACCTGGACCAGCCCGTGGAGGTGCACGAGCACCTGGTGGCGGCGCTGCGCTTCGGACCGGCGCCGCTGGAGAAGGAGAAGTACGAGTACGCGCGCAACTACAAGACGCTGGTGGAGAAGCAGCTCGCGCGGGTGGACATCACCTGCGCCACGCCCGGCGCCACGGTGACGATGGACGGCCAGACGCTGTTCGTGGCCCCCGGCCGCTACCAGGCGCTGGTGCGCCCCGGCGCGCATAGCATCGTCGCGACGATGACCGGCTACCTGCCCAGCGACCAGAGCCGCACGCTCTTGCCCGGTGAGACGACGACGCTGGATTTGAAGCTCTTCACCTCCGACGACCTCATCCGCTACAAGCGCCGCTGGTCCGCCGCGATGCCCTGGCTGGTGATGGGCGCGGGCGTGGCCGTGGCGGGCGGCAGCACCTTCCTGCACCTCCAGTCCCGCGACCACTTCCGCTCCTTCGAGTCCGGCATCAGCGAATGCGGAGGCTGCGTGCCGCCCCCCGCCGTCGCCGACGAGCGCTCGCGGGGCAACCTGATGCAGACCGGCGCCATCGCCGGGTACGCCGTGGGCGGCGCGGTCATCGTCACCGGCGCGGTGCTCGCCGTCCTCAACCAACCCAAGCCGTACCGCATCGAACCGGGCCAGGAGGCGGCGACCGTGCAGGTCACGCCGCTCCTCGGCGCGGGTTCGGGCGGTGCCGTGGCCACGTTCCGCTTCTAGAGGCTCCCGCATGACACGCGTCTCCCCTTCCTCCATGGCGCGCGCCCTGCTGCTCCTGGCCGCGCCGCTGCTGCTGCTCTCCTCCTGCTTCCAGCCCACCACCGTGGACTGCCCCGCCGGGCTGGTATGTCCAGACGGCCTGAAGTGCGCCGCGAACCAGGCCACCTGCATCTCCACGGACTGCGGCGACGGCATCGTCCAGGACCACGAGCAGTGTGACGACGGCAACATCGTGGACGGCGACGGCTGTAGCCGCGACTGCAAGTCCACCGAGACGTGCGGCAACGGCGTCGTGGACCAGGTCACGAAGGAGAAGTGCGACGACGGCAACACCAACGACCGCGACGGCTGCAGCGCGGACTGCAAGTCCAACGAGCTGTGCGGCAACGGCGTCGTGGACACGGCCGTGGGCGAGAAGTGCGACGACGGCAACAACGCCAGCGGCGACGGCTGCAGCGCGGACTGCCTCTCCACCGAGGTCTGCGGCAACGGCTACACCGACCCTACGAAGGAGGAGCGCTGCGACGACGGCAACACCGTCAGCGGCGACGGGTGCAGCGCGGACTGCCGCTCCCAGGAGAGCTGCGGCAACGGCTACGTGGACGTGGCCAAGGGTGAGAAGTGCGACGACGGCAACAACTCCAACGGCGACGGGTGCAGCTCCGACTGCAAGTCCAACGAGACCTGCGGCAACGGCGTCCTGGACACCATCAAGGGTGAAATCTGCGACGACGGCAACAACGTCAGCGAGGACGGGTGCAGCGCGGACTGCCGGTCCGCGGAGGGCTGCGGCAACGGCGTGCGCGACGGCGAGGAGCAGTGCGACGACAAGGGCGAGTCCGCCACCTGCAACCTCAACTGCACCGTGCGCGTCTGCGGTGACGGCATCGTCAACCGGACCGCGGGCGAGCAGTGCGACGACAAGGGCGAGTCCGCCTACTGCAACGCCAACTGCACGCTGCGCGCCTGCGGCGACGGCGTGGTGAACACGTCCTCCGGCGAGCAGTGCGACAACCCCGGCCCCGTCAACAGCCCCGCCTGCGACGCGGACTGCTCCATCGCCTTCTGCGGCGACGGCTTCACCAACACCACGCGCGGCGAGCTGTGCGACACGGCGGGCAACTCCCGCACCTGCAACGCGGACTGCACGCCGGCGGCCTGCGGCGACCGCTACCTCAACACCGCGGCGGGCGAGCAGTGCGACGACGGGCCCAACTCCGCCATCTGCGACGTGGACTGCACCCCCACGGCCTGCGGCGACGGCGTCACCAACTCCGCGGCGAAGGAGCAGTGCGACGACGGCAACACGCGCGACGACGACGACTGCCTGGGCACCTGCAAGCCGAACATCTGCGGCGACAGCGTGGTCAACGTCAACGGGCCGGACCGCCCGGAGGCCTGCGACGACGGCAACACCCGGACGGAGGTCGCGTGCGACTACGGCACCGCCACCTGCGAGGCGTGCAGCAGCGACTGCAAGGCGCGGCTGGACCTGAAGGGCAACGTCTGCGGCGACAACGTGAAGGACGCCACGAACGAGGCCTGTGACGACGGCAACACCGAGACGGAGGACGCCTGTCCCTACGGCACCGCCAGCTGCAAGGTGTGCCGCTTCGACTGCAAGGAGAGCCTGTCGCGCACGGGCAACGTCTGCGGCGACAACGCGAAGGACCCGGACCACGAGGCCTGCGACGACGGCAACACCAAGACGGAGGTCGCGTGCGACTACGGCCAGGCGAACTGCCAGAAGTGCAGCGGCGACTGCCAGACGGCGCTCGAGCTCAAGGGCAATGTCTGCGGCGACAAGGTGAAGGACGCCACCCACGAGGCCTGCGACGACGGCAACACCACCACGGAGACCACCTGCCCCTACGGCGTGGCCAACTGCCAGACGTGCAGCGGCGACTGCAAGCAGCTGCTGGCGGTGACGGGCAACGTCTGCGGCGACGGCGTGGCGGACCTGACTCACGAGACCTGTGACGACGGCAACACCGACACGGAGACCACCTGCCCCTACGGCCTGGCCAACTGCCAGCGGTGCAGCAGCGACTGTCAGACGCTCCTGACGCTCACGGGCAACGTCTGCGGCGACGGAAAGCAGGACCCCAGCGCCTCGAACGAGGTCTGCGACGACGGCAACACGCAGACGGAGTCCTCGTGCCCCTACGGTCAGGCGAACTGCCAGGTGTGCCGCGGCGACTGCAAGGAGCTGGTCCCCGTCACGGGCAACGTCTGCGGAGATGGCGTGCTGGACTCGGGCCACGAGGCCTGCGACGACGGCAACACGGACACGGAGTCCTCCTGTCAGTACGGCACGGCGAGCTGCAAGCGGTGCAGCAGCGACTGCCAGACGGTCCTCTCGCTCGAGGGCAACATCTGCGGCGACGGAGTGAAGGACGCCACGAACGAGGCCTGCGACGACGGCAACACCCTGGCCTGCGGCTCCTGCAGCGCCAACTGCAAGGTGCAGACGCTCCAGGCGGCGACGGGCATCATCGCGGCGACGACCAGCGCGAACCTGGTCGACGAGGAGACGTTCACCCTCAGCGACGGCATCAACACGCCGGTCACCTTCGAATTCGACCGCGACAACAAGCTCAAGAACCCCGCCAACCAGCGGGTGGTCCTGATGAACGGCACGCCCGCGGCGCAGATTGCCCTCGTCATCCGGGACGCCATCAACGCCGTGGAGGAGCCGTTTGAAATCGGGGCGTCGGTCGTCACCGGCTCCATCAACGTGAACGTCACCCACAAGCTGAAGGGCTCCATCGGCAACCAGGCGATGACGGAGCGGGTCGGCAACAACAACTTCAAGGTGAGCGGGATGAACGGCGGCAGCGGTTACGACTGCCCCCAGGGCACGAAGTGCGTGGGCAACGAGGACTGCGCCCTCGACCTGGTGTGCGGGGCCAGCAAGACCTGCGTCGCTCCGCCCGTCATCCCCGCGCCCTGAGCGGCTTCTCCCGCGTGTGACCTCCCTCTTGAAACAGGGAGGTCACACGCGTTGACGCGCCGGGCCATGTCCTGCGTCATACGCGAGCGGGCCGGGGGGCGCGAGTGGGGGAACGTGCGGTTGACTTCACTGTCGTGGGGGTGGTGAACCGGCTGGGCCCCGGGTAGTCGCGGGCCCGGTGGCCATGCAGCGGTCGTGAACCTCGCTTGCCGCGTCTGGAGCCACATCCATGATGACCCCTCCCCGTCGTCACCGCCGGAGCCCCTGGCTCACGCGGTGGCATCCTCTCGTCGCCGTGGGCTTCGCCTCGGTGCTGGTCTCCTGCGC
>NZ_RAVY01000255.1:0-12081 GCF_003611625.1 Corallococcus sp. CA054B | reverse complement strand
AGAGACAGGGGGAGAGCCGGTCCCGGACGGGGGCGCGTGCGGCGCGGGGCGGGGCTGGACGACGCGGGTGCTGGACGAGGAGATCGACAGCCTCACCGCCAGTTTCGTCTTCGACGCGCAGGGCGTGGGCCACTACGCCTATTCGAAGAACGAACTTCTCTACGTCGGCACCACCCGGCCGGGCGACGTGCCGGTGCAGGTGGAGGGCGTGGCGCGCCCCTTTGAAATGTCCATGGCGGTGGCCGCGGATGGCACGCGGCACGTGATGTACGAGCAGGGCACCGCGGTGGGCTACGCGCACGACACGGGCGGGGTCTGGCAGGCGCAGCTGCTCGTCACCGGCTGGTCCACGGCGCTCGCGCTCGACGCCCAGGGCGCACCGCACCTGCTCATCGGCCTGCTCCATCCCCAGGTGGGCTACGTGCTCGGAACCCGCGACGGCTCGGGGAACTGGATCATGACGCCGCTGGAGGGCGTCGGGCCCCGGGGTGACCGCGAGCGGATGGTGGTGGACGCGGCGGGGCACATCCACATCGCGCTGGTGCGCACGTACGGCATGCAGAACCAGGTCGTGTACGCGAGCAACGCGTCAGGGACCTGGACCGAGGAGCCGCTGGACTGGTGGCTTCCCTTGAGCTCGCCGCGCTACCGCATCGCGCTCGAGGTGGACGCGACGGGGCGGCCCTCCCTGGTGGGCTCCAACACCCAGGGGGCGTGGCTGTGGACGAAGGAGGCCAGCGGCTGGAAGTCCTACGGACTGGGGGCCTACCTGAGCCGGGGCCCCGCGCTGATGCGAAACACCCGCTACCCGGACATCCGTCACGTGCTGCTGGATGACGCGGACGTGAACGCGTTCGAGAACGGGAGCACCAGCCAGGTGGTCATCCGGTCCATCTCCGGCACGAGCGCCTACGGTGCGACGCCTCCGTTCGTCCTGGAGACGCGGGACGGTGGCAACGCGTTCCCCGGTCCCTCCGCGGTCCACGTGGACGACCAGGACCGGATGCAGGCGGGCTTCTCCTACGTGCACTACGACCACCTGCCAGACGGCGGCGCGCTGCCGACGACGCGCGGCCTGCGCTACGTGCAGTACTGCCCGTGAGCCCCGCGCGGGAAGCGCGCGGTTGCGGGGCACGGAAGCGGGCGCCTACAGTCGCCGCGCCGTGAGCGAGCCCGCCCCCTCCCTGAGTCCGCCGCCCTCTTCGTCCACGTCCCACCGGGCCCTCGTCGTGGCGCGAGCGCTGGCGGTGCTCGGCGGGCTGGGCTGGTTCCTGTGGCTGGGCGGCGGGCCGGTGCTGCCGCCCACGCGCATCGACTGGATGATGCGCGAGGACTGGGCCGCGCACATCTTCGGCTGGCTCTTCTTCCGCAACGCGGACTGGACGCTGCCCCTGGGCGCGGCGCCCAACCACTTCTATCCGTACGGCTCGTCGGTGGCGCTCACGGACGGAAACCCGTGGGCGGCGCTGCTCTTCAAGCCCCTGTCGCCGCTGCTGCCCGTGGACTTCCAGTACACCGGGCCGTGGCTGGCCCTGTGCTACGCGCTGATGGGGTACTTCGGCGCGAAGCTGGTGGAGACGGTGTCCCCGCGCCCGGTGCCCATGGCGCTGGGCGGCACGCTGCTGGCGCTGTCGCCGGTGATGGCGGCGCGCTTCGGCCACCCCACGCTGTGCGCGCACTGGCTGCTGCTGGCCCTGCTGTGGCTCAACCTGCGGGACATCCCGGACGCGAGAGTCGCGACGCGGAGCCTGGGCCTGGCGGCCCTCTTCAACGCCATCGCGGCAGGCACCCATCCGTACTGGGTGGCCATGTTGATGCCGCTGACGCTGACGCTCGGGGTGCGGCTCGCCTGGAGCCGGAAGCTCGGCCCCGCGCGCGTCGCGGCGCTGTGCGGGGGCATCGCGGCGCTGGACGTGGGGCTGTTCGCCCTCTTCGGCTACTTCGGCGGCAGCGGGCTGGGCGCGGAGGGCTTCGGGGACTTCTCCGCGGACCTGGCCACGCTGGTGAACCCCATGGGTTGGGGGCGCCTGTTGCCGGACCTGCCCGCCGCGCCCCGGCAGGGCGAGGGCTTCGGCTACCTGGGCGCGGGGGCGCTGCTGCTCGGCGTCGTGGCGTGCGTGAGCCTGTTCGCGCGCATGCGGGAGGCGCGCACGCTGGACTGGCGCCGGGTGCTGCCCGCGGCGGTGGTGGTGCTGCTCATGGCCGTCTACGCGCTGTCGTCCCGCGTGACGTGGCTGGGCCAGCCGGTGGCGGACCTGGGCGCGCTGTACGCGCCGCTGACGAAGGCGACGAACGCGTTCCGCGCGTCCGGCCGCTTCGTCTGGCCGCTGCACTACCTGCTCGTCGTCGGCGCGGTGCTGCTGGTGGCGCGCCTGTGGCGCGGCGTGCCCGCCGTGACGGTGGCCGCGCTGACGGTGGCGCTGGCGCTCCAGGCGTACGACGTGCGCGAGGAGAAGAGCGCCCTCTTCAAGCCCGTGCGCTTCCACCGCCTGAAGTCCGCGGAGTGGGACGCGCTGAAGGGCTCCTATCAACACCTGGCCCTCTTCCCGCCGCAGGTGCAGTGGGTGTGCCGCTACGACGAGCCGCTGGTGAACGCGCTGGCGTATCAGGCGTACCGGCTGAAGCTGACGTTCAACAGCGGCTACGCGTCGCGCACGCCGGAGGCGCTGGCCGCGGAGTGCCGCGCGCCCCTGCCTTCGGGAGGTCTGGACGCGAGCACCGCGTACGTGGTGCTGCCGCCGCACGTGCGCCCCTTCCTCGACGCGGGCGCGCTCTGCGGACTCGTGGAGGACCTGCCCGTGTGCGTGGTGGCGAGCAACACGGATGCGTTCGCGCAGGGGCTCGCGCGTCAGCCCCGCCGCTGACGCGAAGCAGTACTGAAAATCCTTTCAGCCCGCTTCCGCTCCGCTGTTACCTTGCAGGTAGCCCCGGCCTCCCGCCGGGCGCACTGCGAGGGGAGCGACGATGCCTGCGATGACGAAGCACGCTGCGGGGACGGTGTCCTGGGTGGACCTGATGGCCTGGGACCTGGAGAAGGCCCAGGACTTCTACGGGGCGCTGTTCGGCTGGACGTTCGAGGCCGGCTCGAAGGAGAACGGCCACTACACGATGGCCCACAAGGCGGGCCACCCGGTGGCCGCGCTGATGCCTCGTCCCAGCGACGCGCCGTTCCCTCCCATCTGGAACACCTACTTCGCCGTGGAGAGCGTGGACCGCTCCGTCGCCCGCCTGAAGGAGCTGGGCGGCAAGGTGATGCTGGAGCCCATGGACGTCATGGACGCGGGACGCATGGCCTTCTGTGCGGACAACACCGGCGCGCCCTTCGGCTTCTGGCAGCCCAACCAGTTCCCCGGCTCGGGACTGGTGAACGAGCCCGGCGCCACGGCCTGGTTCGAGGCCAAGACGCGCGACGGCGCGAAGGCCGTCGCCTTCTACAAGGATCTCTTCGACATGACGGCGGACAAGATGCCGGACGACCGGATGCAGTACTGGGTCCTGAAGAAGGACGGCGGTGAGGAGGCCGGCGTGATGCAGCTCGACGACAAGACGTCCGCCGGGGTGGAGCCCCACTGGATGATCACCTTCGCCGTGGCCAACACCGACGAGGCCGCGGCCACCGTCACCGCCAAGGGCGGCAAGGTGCTCATGCAGCCGTTCGACTCACCCTACGGCCGCATCGCCATCGTGGCCGACCCCGGCGGCGCGGCCTTCGGTGTCATCACGCTGGCCCGGCCGGCGTAAGCGCCGCCATCGCGGCGGCCATCACCTGCTTCACCGGCACACCGGCCGCACGGGCCAGCCGGACGCAGTCGTCGAACTCCGGGTGTGCGTTGAGCACCCGGCCGTCCCGCAGGCCGCGCTTCACGCGGACCCTGCCCCAGGGCGTGTCCACCTCCACGAAGTCGCGCTCCAGCGCGTGGCGCTCCACCCGGTGGTAGCGCACGCCCAGCGACGTGGACTCACGCAACAGCGCGTCCACCACCGCCTCGCGCAGGCCGCCCTCCACCAGCGCGCCCAACAGGTGCGCCGGCCGGCCCTTCTTCATCACCACCGGGGACACCCACGCGTCCTTCGCGCCCACCTCCAGCAGCCGCTCCACCAGGTGCGCCAGGAGCTGCGGCGTGGCGTCATCCAGGTTCGCCTCCACCACCCACAGCCCTTCGGTGGCCTGCGTCTCCACGCGGCCCAGCGACGCGCGCAGCACGTTGGGCCGGTCGCGGAAGTCCTTCGTCCCCACGCCGTAGCCCACCTTCTCCACGATGAAGTCCGGCGGGTGGCCAATCTTCGTCAGCACCTTGAGCAGCGCCGCGCCCGTGGGCGTCGTCAATTCGCCCACGCCCTCGAAGCGCACGGGCACGTCGCGCAGGAGCTCCAGCGTCGCGGGCACGGGGATGGGCATCTGGCCGTGCGCCACGCGGATGGTGCCGCTGCCCAGCGGCGGCGGCGCGGCGTGCACCTCCGGGTCGCCCAACAGCTCCAGCACCACGGCGGCGCCGCAGATGTCCACGATGGAGTCCACCGCGCCCACCTCATGGAAGTGGATGGCGTCGATGGACACGCCGTGCACCTTCGCCTCGGCCTCGCCGATGGCGCGGAACACCGCCAGGGCCCGCGCCTTCGCGCGCTCCGGCAGCGTGGGCGCGGCTTCAATCAGCTGGCGGATGTCCGCGTAGGCGCGGTGCGGGTGCGCCTCCTTCGCGTCCAGCACCACGTCCAGGTGCGTGCCGCTGATGGCGTGGCGCACCGCGCGCGACACCGCCAGCTTCCAGCCCGGCACGTTGAGGCCGGAGAGCGCCTGCGCAATCGCGTCCGGTGACACGCCCAGGTCGATGCCCGCCGCCAGGAACATGTCCCCGGCGATGCCGCCCACGGGCTCCAGGTAGAGGATGCGCCGCATGGCCTGTCAGCTCCGTCCCTTGGTGCGGGAGATGAGCGCCGCGTAGAAGCCGCCGCCAAACCCGTTGTCGATGTTCATCGTGGCCACGTTGGAGGCGCACGAGTTCACCATCGAGAGCAGCGCGGAGATGCCCCCGAGGTTCGCGCCGTAGCCCACCGACGTGGGCACCGCCACCACCGGGATGCCGACGAGGCCGCCCAGCGCGGACGCGAGCGCCCCCTCCATGCCCGCCACCGCCACGGCGACGTGGCACTCTTGAATCTCTTCACGCCGTCGCAGCAGCCGGTGGATGCCCGCCACGCCCACGTCGTAGACGCGCCGCACGTCCGCGCCCATGGCCTGCGCGGTGAGCGCCGCCTCCTCCGCCACGGGGATGTCGCTGGTGCCGCCCGTCACGATCGCCACGCGGCCCGCCTTCACCTTGCGCTGGGCCAGGTGGAAGATGCGCGCCACCGGGTGGTACTCGCCCTTGGGGAAGCGCGCCACCAGGGCTTCGGCCTTGTCCGGCTGCAGCCGCGTCACCAGCACCGTCTGCTTGCGCTCCACCAGCGCGCCGACGATGCCCAGGAGCTGCTCCACCGTCTTGGGCTCGCCCAGCACGACCTCCGGGAAGCCGAACCGCAGGTTGCGGTGCGTGTCCACCGTCGCGTAGCCCAGCTCCGCGTACGGCAGGTCCTTCAGTTTGCCCACCGCGTCGTCCAGGCTGACCTTGCCCGTCTTCACCTGGCCCAGCAGGGCCCTGAGCGCCTTCTCGTCCATGGGCGAGCGGTCTACCCCAGCCGCCCCCGCGCCTCCAGGCGGACCTAGAGGCCCAGCCGGGACAGCAGCGCCTGGGCGCTCCCGCGCTCCAGCACCAGCAGCATCTGTCCGCCCAGCGGCGTGGGCCCGGGCGCCGAGAAGCGCGCCGCCAGCACCACGCCGGGCCCCGGTTCCACGTCGCCCAGCACGCCCGCCAGCACCGGGCGCACGGGCCCGCGCTGGAGCTGGGGCACGGAGGGCAACAGCCGCCAGCCCGTCAGCCGCCCGATGGCGGACAGGCACGCGCTGGCGAGGATGTTCGCGGCCTCGGCCAGGGCGCTCTCGCGCTCCGCGGGGGAGGCCGGGTGGCCGCGCAGCAGCGCGGACTCCAGCGCCTCCGCGTCCACGGACGGCATCGCCAGCACCAGCGCGCCGCGCAGCCCTCCCGTCATGCCCAGGCGCACGGCGACGGCGGGGGCGTCATCCGCGAAGAGCGCGGGCCCCTGGGTGGCGTCCGTGACGCGCACCTCGGGGACGGACAGGTCCACGCGGCCACCCACCAGCCGGGCCAGGGCGTTGGCGCCGTGTCCACAGCCGATGTTGGCCACCTCGCGCAGGGCGTCGAGCTGCGCGTCACTGGGCAGGGGGGGGCTCACGCGGTCAGTAACCTCGGGACGTCCAGGATGAACACGGGACGACCGCTGCCCAGGATGGTCACGCCGGACAGTCCCGGCAGCAAGTCCAGGGGACGGGACAAGGGTTTGAGCACGACTTCCTCCTGCCCCAGGAGGCGATCCACCGCCAGCGCCACCTTGCCGGTGCCGGCGTCGCCCTCCATCACCACGAAGGGACGGTAGCCCGGCTTCGGCGCGGCGGGCACGCCCAGGAGCACCTCCAGCGCGTGCACCGGCAGCAGGCCGTTGCCGTGGGGCAGCAGGGCCGTCTCACGGCTCTTGCTCAGGGCCTGGGGATCCGCCTCCGTGGCGCCCACCACCTTGGCGATGGGCAGGCCGAACACCTCCTCGCCCACTTCGACGAGGAGCAGGTGCACCACGGCGACGGTGAGCGGCAGGCGCAGCGTGAAGGTCGTGCCCCGGCCGCGCTCGCTGTCGATTTCGAGCGTGCCGCCCACGCTCTCCACCACGCGCTTCACCGCGTCCATGCCCACGCCGCGGCCGGAGATGTCGGTGATGTCCTTGGCGGTGGAGACGCCCGGCAGGCACGACAGGAGGAACGCGTCGCGGTCCGCCATGCGGTGGGCGGCGTCCTCGGTGATGAGCCCGCGCTTGAGCGCGGAGGCCTTGAGCTTCGCGGGGTCCATGCCCCGGCCGTCGTCCTCGATGTCGATGATGACGCGGTCGCGGGCGCGGCGCACGGTTACGGTGACGCGGCCGCGCGCGGACTTCTTCGCGGCCGCCCGCTCCTCCGGGGACTCCAGGCCGTGGTCGATGCAGTTGCGCAACAGGTGCAGCAGCGGGTCTGCCAGCTCGTCGAGGATGGCGCGGTCCAGCTCGATTTCGGCGCCGGTGATGACCAGCTCCACCTCGCGCTCCTTGCGGCGGGCGAGGTCGCGCGCGGCGCGGGGCAGCCGGTCGGTGATGAGCGACAGCGGCGTCATGCGCGCGCTCATGACCTTGTCGTGCAGGTCCTTCACCAGCGTGTGCAGCCGGTAGACGCCCTCCTCCAGCGCGGGGCGCGTGTTCTCCGGCAGCACCTTGCCCACTTCGCGCAGGCGCGCGGTGGCGAGCATCAGCTCCCCCACCGTGTCGAGGAAGTAGTCGAGCAGCTCCGTGCGCACGCGCACCGTGCGGGAGCCCGCGTCCGCGGTGGCGCGCGCCGGGTCCGACGTGGGCGCGGCGACGGGGAGCACGGGCGGCTCCGGGACGGCCGGAGCGACGGAGACGACCTCCACCTCCGCCACGTTGCGCAGGGCCGCCTGGATGCCGGCGTCGCCCACGCCGGTCTCCATGTCCACCTGGATGTAGCCGTCCGGGATGCGGCCGGCCTTGAGTTCCTCCAGGGGCGGGCGCAGGTCCACCAGCGTGCCCAGGGAGGACAGCCGCTTGTGCACGAGGAACGCGCGCACGCCGGGCACCTGACACGTGGGGGAGATGCGCAGGCGCACCGACCAGCGGGGCACGCCGGACTTGCCGTCCGCGACGCTGGTCACGGCCTTGAGCCCGGAGGCCAGCACCACGGAGGCGGAAGGGTCGTTCTCCGGCACCACCGCCAGGGACCGCGCGCCCGGGGCCCCGTAGAGGACATCCGGGCCGCTCAGGTCGCGAGGCGGCATCAGCGTGGCCGGCGGCATCACCGCCAGGGCAGAGGGCACCGCGGAGCTGGAAGCGCCCGAACCGGAGGCCTCCGGGGTCGAAGGTCCGGCGCCACCGGAGGTGGTGTCCCCCGGGGTCGAGGGCTCGGCTCCGCTCGACGCGGAGGTTCCCGAGGCCGAAGCCGCGGAGCCTCCCGGCGTCCCCGAACCCGGCGCGGGCCCGGCGGCACCGCCCGGCGTCCCCGAACCCGAAGCACCCGAAGGGCCCTCGCCGCCTCCCGAGCCCTCCCCGTCATCTCCGGACGGGGTCGCGGGCTTGAGGACGTTGACGTGGGCCACGCGGGTCGCGGCGGGGGCGTGGCCGGTGAGCGACTGCACGCGGGTGCCCAGCTGCTTGAGCAACCCTTCCGCCAGCTCCGGTTCTCGGTTGGCCGAGACGGCGCGCACCTGGGCCGTGAGCGTGTCCGTGGCACTCAAGAGCAGGTCCACCAGGTCCCGGTCCAGGAGCTTGCGGTCCTGCCGCACCGCGTCCACCAGGTCCTCCACCCGGTGCGCCAGCATCGCGATGGGCTCGAAGCCCATGGACGACGCCATGCCCTTCACCGAGTGGGCGTGCCGGAACATCGAGTCCACGGTGCTGGCGGTGGCCTCGCGCTCCAGCTCCACGAGGTCCCGTCCGAGCGCCTCCAGGTGCTCGGTGGCCTCCGAGATGAAGAGGCCCAGGTACCGGGACATGTCCATCGTCATGACCCGGCACCTCCTTCACAGGCGGACAGGGCCGCGACCCGGGCGGCAGCGGCCCCTCGCGCGCCGATTCAGGCCTCGCCCAGCACCTTCTTGACGACCGCCAGCACGTCCTCCGCCCGGAACGGCTTGACGATGAAGTCCGAGGCGCCCGCCTCGATGGCCTCCATCACCAGGCTCTCCTGCCCGAGCGCCGAGCACATGATGACGACCGCGCTGCTGTCGGCCTTGATGATTTCCCGCGTGGCCTCGATGCCACTCTTGAAGGGCATCACGATGTCCATCGTCGTGAGGTCCGGCTTCAACTCCTTGAACTTCTCCACGGCCTCCAGGCCGTTGGCCGCCTCACCGACGACCTCGAACCCTCCAGACGCAAAGATGTCCTTGATCATGTTGCGCATGAAGATGGCGTCGTCGACGACCAGCACCCGCTTAGCCATGTGAAGAACTCCGCCTCCGTTTCAGGCCTAGAGGGAGCGCACCCTATCACCGGCCGTTTCCGGGGGGCTACTCACTTGGAGGGAGTGAACAAGGCAACGACCGCCGCATCAAGTCCTTCCGGATCCAGCACGGTCACTCCCAGGCCGCCCAGGCGGGCAACGCCGCGAATCGCGGGCATGACCTTGCCCGGCGCGGCGCTGACGCGCTCCACCGCCTCGATGCCGTCCACGTCCGTCACCAGGAGCCCCAAATCCCTGCGACCCCGGTCCAGTAGCACGACCCGGCACAGGGGCGTGGGACCTTCTGGCAGGTGGAGCAACTGGCGCAGCTCCACCACCGTCACCACCCGGCCCCGCAGGTTCATCACCCCGGTGATGGCGGCGGGGGCCCGCGGTACACGGGTGTAGCGCTCCGGAGGGACGACGACCTCCCGGACGGCCGACAAGGGCAACCCGTAGCGTTCCTTCTCGACCCGGAAGATGACGTGCCGCACGGTGAAGGCCCTTGTGCCGGAAGGCGGCTAAAGGCGGGGGATGGGGGCTTCAGGGCCCCAGGCGGAAGCTGCGCACCACGCTCTGCAGCTCCACGGAGAGGTTGGTCAGCTCGCTCGCCAGCGACGTCATCCGCGACACCGCGGCCGTCTGCTCCTGGATGACGGCCTGGATGGCCTCCGTGGAGCTGGCGTTGTTCTTCGCCACGAGCTTGATCTCCTCGATGGCCTTCACCATCTCCTCGCTGCCCTTCATCTGGTCGCGGGTGCTGTCGGAGATGAGCGTCACCTTCTCCGCGCCCTTGCGGGCGGTGTCGGTGATGGCCCCCATGGAGCGCATGATGTCGGTGAGGTCCTCACGGCCTTCCGCCAGCTCCGCGATGCCTTCCTTCATGGCGCTGACGACGGAGGTGGACTGGCCGGAGATGTCGCGCGCCAGGCGGGAAATCTGCTCCGCGGAGCGGCCCGCGCTCTCCGCCAGTTTGCGCACCTCATCCGCCACCACCGCGAAGCCGCGGCCGTACTCGCCCGCGCGCGCCGCTTCGATGGTGGCGTTGAGGGCCAGGAGGTTCGTCTGCTGCGCCACCTGGGTGATGGCGTCGACGATCTTCGAAATCTCCTGCGTCTTCTCGCCGAAGGCGAACACCTGCTGGCTGGCGGACTCGATGCGGTTGAAGACCTTCTTCACCTTGTCGCCCGCGAGCCGCGCCGCCTTGGAGCCGTCCTCCGCGCTGCTGCTCGTCTCAGCGGACGTGCGGGCCGCGTCCAGGGCGCTGGCCGCCGTGCGCTGGATGCTGCCGGCCATCTCCGTGATGACCTTGGAGGCCTGGGACACCAGCTGCGACTGGGTCTCCGCGCCGCTGGCGATCTTCTCCATGGACGAGCCCACTTCCTCCGTGGACCCGTTGACGTTCTCCGCGCTGCGCTGCAGGTCGATGGCGGTGTCCGCCACGCTCTTGGCGGTGTCCTGAATCTTGCCCACCAGCTCGCGCAGGTTCTCCTGCATGCGAGAGATGGCGCCCGTCAGCTCGTCGATTTCGTCGCGGGTGCTGTGCACCTCCGCGGCCACGGGCTTGGACAGGTCACCCTGCGAGATTTCGAAGGCGGAGCGGCTGAGCACCTTCACGCGGGTGACGCGCGCCAGCAGCGACGGCAGGAACGTGGCGCCGCCGAAGGTGATGAGCACACCCACGCCCACCCGGATGATGAAGCTCCAGCGGCCCCAGGACGCGTCGAAGAGGCTCTCCGTGCAGAGCAGCCACGTGCCCAGCAGCAGGCCCAGCAGGATGTAGCCGGTGGTGATCTTCCGGTGCAGGGACTGCTCGCGGACCACCTTGGGGCCCTCGACAGCGCGCAGCAGTCGCTGCACCGGCTCGCGCCGGGGGGTGAGGCCAGAGGACGGGTCGTCGCGAAGGGGGCGGCGCACGGGGTGCTTTCAGCGGGAGGGGCGGAAAACAGCCCAGGGGTTTAGCCTTGCTGTCCGGTACGGGTCAATCATCCGGCCGGATCTGCCTGCCTGTCCGGGTGAAGTGGTCGAATCCCCCTGGAGGGGTCAGAAGATGCCCCCCTGCGTCCCGGATTCGCAACGCCCTCTCCCGGGTGAGCACGCCCATGCGCGTCACCTCCTGCCCGGCGCGGGCACACGCGCGCTCGAACGCCTGCATGCGTGAAGGTGGGACGGCGAGCAGCAGCTCGTAGTCCTCCCCGCCCCGCAGGGCACCCTCCGGTCCCAGCGCCGCGCGCACGGCGGGTGACAAGGGGAGCCGGTCCAGCTCCAGCTCCACGCCCACCCGGGACGCGGCGCACAGGTGGCCCAGGTCCTGCGCCAGTCCATCCGACACGTCCATCCCGGCGGAGGCGAAGCGCGCGGCCAGCTTCCCCAGGGCGATGCGGGGCTCGGGGCGGCGCTGGCGCTTCACGGCCGCGCCCCGCCGCACGCCGGCCTGGAGGTGCTGGAGTCCCAGGCGCGCGTCGCCC
Source organism: Corallococcus sp. CA054B (assembly GCF_003611625.1). NCBI lineage: Bacteria > Pseudomonadati > Myxococcota > Myxococcia > Myxococcales > Myxococcaceae > Corallococcus > Corallococcus sp. CA054B. The sequence continues at coordinate 522 of NZ_RAVY01000255.1, read as the reverse complement.
AGCGTGCCGGAGACGTAGAGGAGGTCTCCGGGCCGGGCGCCCGCGCGGGTGAGGGGCGCGTGGGACAGCTCCCCGGTAACGGTGAGGGTGACGGACACCTCGCGCGCGGAGGTGAAGTTGCCGCCCACGAGCATGATGCGGTGGGCCTTCGCGAGCGCGGCCATGCCCCGGCCCAGCGCGGACACTTCGCGGGCGGGGAAGTCCCGGGGCAGCGCGAGCGCGCAGACGAACCAGCGCGGCGTGGCGCCCATGGCGGCCAGGTCCGACAGGTTCACCGCGAGCGCCTTGTGGCCGATGTCCGCGGCGGAGAACGTCGCGCGGGTGAAGTGCACGTCCTCCACCACGGCGTCGGTGGTGACGCACAGCGCGCCCCTGGATGGAGCGAGCACGGCGCAATCGTCTCCCGGGCCCACCGGCACCCGCGCGCGCGGGAAGCAGGCGAGGAAGCGTTGGATGAGGTCGAACTCGCCGGGCATGGCGGCACTGAAGACCACGCTCGCGGCGGGGGACGCAATGACGACC
>NZ_RAVY01000254.1:0-12136 GCF_003611625.1 Corallococcus sp. CA054B | reverse complement strand
CCGGCGCCGGCCCCCGCGAAGTAGCCCTCCTCCCCGGCGGGCGGCCAGCCGGGGCCCTGCCGCTGTTCCCTTCCCTCCCTCCCGGGATGCCTAGCTTTCCGGGCACGAGGAGGACGGGATGGCGTTCCCAGACAGTCGTGCGGTGCTGAACGTCCGCTCCCGGCCCCGGGGCCAGTGGTGCTGTCCACTGGCGCACCGGGGCATGGGCGCAACGTGAATTGGCACACGTCCTCCTTCCCACCCGCTGGGTCCAGCGTCGCGCCCTGCTCCAACGTGCGCCGCGCGGACCCGGGTGTGTCCGGTCCACCGACTTGTCCCGCCTCACTTCCGAGGCCCTGAAAAGGAGCAGCACCCCATGAAGCGCACCCTGCACGGAGTCACCCTCGCCGCGGTCCTCTTGACCGGCGGTGTCTCGCTGGCCCAGACGGCCGCGCCCGCGACGAAGCCCGCGCCCGCCGCCAAGGGCATGGCCGAGTTCAAGGGCTTCATGGCCCCCACGGACCCGAAGGCCTTCCTGGAGCGCCTGCACTACATCAACCAGTCGGAGATCAAGCAGGCCGAGCTCGCGCAGAAGAGCTCGGAGAACCCGGACGTGAAGAGCTACGCGAAGATGATGATCGACTCGCACACGGCCGCGGACAAGCAGGTCATGGACCTGGCGAAGACGCAGAACCTGAAGCTGGCGGAGATGCCCAAGCCCGCCAACGACATGGAGAAGAAGGCCATGGCCGCCGACAAGGCGCACATGGAGAAGCTCCAGACCCTCAAGGGCATGCCGTTCGACTCGTGTTACATGGCCAACCAGGTCGCCGCCCATGACGAGGCCATCGGCAAGGTGATGGCCGCGAAGCAGGGCATGACCTCCGCTCCCGCGGAGATGACCACCCTGCTGACCCAGCTCTCCCAGGAGCTGCCCAAGCACCGCGACATGGCCTACCAGACGCTGGGCAAGCTGGACGACGCCATGGGCGTGGGCGGCGCCGGCATGCAGGGCAGCACCATGGACCACGGCTCCATGAACCACGGCGCCACCACGCCGGGCACCACGCCCCCGAGCGGCTCCATGGGCGGCACCCCCGGCGGTGCGACGAAGACGAAGTAATGCAGCGACGGTGAAGTGCGGAGCGCCTCCTTTGGAAGTGCATTCACGGGAGGCGCCCTCCGCGTGCATAGTGCCGGGCCATGTCCCGACTGATTGCCCTGGCCTCCTGCGTCTCCGTGCTGCTCCTTACCGGCTGCTCCAACAACGCGGACGCCATCTGCGACTACCGCAAGGAGTGCTTCGACTCCGACCTGGATACCGGCAAGTGCGCCGACAAGATTGGCGCCTGGGAGGACGAGAAGGAGAGCGAGCAGGACGACCGCCGCGAGCGCACCGCGGAGTGCTCGGAGTGCCTCGCCGACCGCACCTGCGCGGAGGTCATCGCCAGCTGCATCGACGACTGCTTCGGCATTCCCTGAAGCCTGCGTGAAACCCTGGGGCCCGAGGCCCCAGGGCTCACTTTTCCCGCCGGGCTACTTGCGCGTCCAGCGGTCCAGCCAGCCCAGCACCTCGTCGTGCCACTGGATGCTGTTCTGCGGCTTGAGCACCCAGTGGTTCTCGTCCGGGAAGTACAGGAAGCGGGACGGGATGCCGCGGCGCTGGAGCGCGGTGAAGGTGGCGATGCCCTGCGTGTCCACCACGCGGTAGTCCTTGCCGCCGTGGATGACGAGCATGGGCGTCTTCCACTTCGCCACCTGGTTCACCGGGTTGAACTTCTCGTACGACTCCGGCTTCTCCCAGGGCAGCCCCTTGTGCTCCCACTCGGGGAACCACAGCTCCTCGGTGTCGTAGTAGGCGGCGCGCTCGTCGAAGATGCCGTCGTGGTTCACGAGGCACTGGAAGCCGTCCGCCCAGTTGCCGGCGATCCAGTTGATCATGTACCCGCCGTAGCTGCCGCCCAGCGCGCACCGCTTCGTCTTGTGGATGAAGGGGTACTTCTGGAGCGCGGCGTTCAGGCCCTTCTGCAGGTCCTCCAGCGGCTTGCCGCCCCAGTCCCCGGAGATGGAGTCCGTGAAGGCCTGGCCGTAGCCGGTGGAGCCGTGGAAGTCGATCATCACCGCCACGTAGCCGCGGCCCGCGTACACCTGCGGGTTCCACCGGTAATGGAAGTGGTTGCCGAAGCTGCCCTGCGGCCCGCCGTGGATGAGGAAGGCCAGCGGGTACTGGCGCTTCGGGTCGAAGTCCACCGGCTTCACCACGTAGCCGTGCACCGTCTCGTTGTTCCAGCCCGGGAAGTTGAACTGCTCGAAGGCGCCGAACTTCAGGCCCGCGAGCGCGTCCTTGTTCACCTGGGTGAGCTGCCGGGCGCCGGTGCCGTCCGCCTTCACCGCGTACAGGTCCGCCGGCGAGTCCAGGTCATCCATCGCGTAGACGACCTGACCGTCCGCGGCGGGCTGGGCGCCGTCCGCGCTGCCGCCCTGGGTGAGGCTGCGCGCCTTGCCGGTGGCCACGTCCAGGGCGAACACGGTGTTCTGCCCCACGTCGTTGGCGGTGGTGTAGAGCGTGGCGCCGTCCTTGCTCCAGGCGAGCGAGCCGGCCGAGCGGTCCCAGTCCTGGGTCAGCACGCGCTCCTGGCCGCCCGGCCACGTGCGCAGGATGACGCGGTAGCGGTCGGCCTCGAAGCCGGGGCGGGACATGGCCACGTACGCGAGCGTCTTGCCGTCCGGGCTGAACACCGGGCTGGTGTCCGTGGCGCGGTTCTTCTCCGTGAGCTTGCGCGGCTTCGTCTTGCCGTCGACGGGCGCGAGGAACAGGTCCAGGTCGGTGGACCACGACTCGGTGGGGCCCACGTCGCGCGCGGCGAAGACGATGCCCTTGCCGTCCGGGGTGAAGGTGAACTCCTCCGCGCCGCCAAAGGGCTTGCTGGGCGCGTCCGCGTCCATGCCCTTCATCACGTCCACGGCCGTGCCGCCGGCCACGGGGACGACGAACAGGTGCGAACGCGTGCCGTCCTTCCAGGTGTCCCAGTGGCGGGCGAAGAGCTGATCATACGCGCGGCCGGTGGTCTTCTTCTTGGAGGCCTCCGCGGCGCGCTGGGTGTTGCACGCCAGGTCCGGGCAGTCGGGGCGCGCGTCCAGCGCCACCGCCAGCTGCTGGCCGTCACGCGACAGCGCGAAGCTGTTCACGTCCAGCGGCAGCTTCGTGACGGGCAGCGGCTCGCCGCCGTCCAGGGGCAGGCGCCACACCTGGGACGAGCCTCCGCGCGTCGACAGGAAGAAGAGGCTCTTGCCGTCCGGGGCCCAGACGGGGTCGCTGTCGCTGTCCGGGTGGGAGGTGAGCTGGCGCGGCGCGGAGCCGTCCAGATTGACGAGCCACAGGTCGGTGCGGCCTCGGTTCGCCTCCATGTCGGTGGAGCGCAGGACGTAGGCGACCTGACGGCCGTCGGGAGAGACGCGCGGGCTGCTGAGCCGGCGCAGCGTGACCAGATCCTGTTGATTGAACGGATGAGGCGCGGGCGCGGGGTTGGCGCCGAGCGCCAGGGCCGCGAGGAGCGACAGGGGCACGGGTGAGTTCCTCCGGAGAGATGGAACCCGGACCGTGCCCTCGGGAGGGCGGACTGTCCACCGATGGATGCGGGCCCGGGTGGAACAGGTGGAAGGCCCTGACGCACGGTGCTAGAGATTCAGCCCATGAGCGCACCCATCGTTGTCCACATCTGGTCCGACTTCGTTTGACCCTGGTGTTACGTCGGCCTCGGTGAGGTCGAGAAGCTGAAGAAGGAATACGACGTCCAGGTGGAGTGGCACCCCTACTTCCTGCGCCCGGAGACGCCTCCGGAAGGGCTGCCGTTGCCCGAGTACGTGCGCCAGGGGATGAAGGACCCCAACAATCCGCTGAAGCTCCGCGCCGCGAAGGCCGGGCTGACGATGGTGCAGCGGGACATCATCCCGTCCACGCGCCGAGCGCACGAGGCGGCGGAGTACGCGCGCGCACAAGGCAGGCTGGAGCCCTTCCAGGCCGCCATCCTGCGGCGCTACTGGAGTGAAGGTCAGGACCTCTGGCAGTGGGACACGCTGCGGGCCGCGGGCGTGGAGGCCGGGCTGGATCCGGACGAACTCCAGCGCGCGGTGGAGGAAGGCCGCTACCGGCAGGTGGTGGAGGAGTCCGTGCGCGAGGCTCAGGAGATGGGCATCCGCGCGGTGCCCACCTTCATCCTGGGCGACAAGCTCGCCATCCAGGGCGCGCACGAGTACCCGTCATTCCAGCGGGCCATGCAGCAGCTGGGCGCGAAGCCGAAGCAGCAGGGCTGACGGGAGCTACAGGCCCTTCACCAGGATGAGCAGCCGCGCGAAGGTCTCCGGACCTTCGCCGGCCAGCCCCCTGGCGAAGTCCAGGAACGTGGGCGCCTGCTCCACGTGCTTGGCGACGAGTTGGAACGCCTCCACGGCGGCGGCATCCAGCGCGGCCGCGGGCGTTCCGGGAGCCTCCAGCAGCGCCTCCACGGCCGGATGCCCGAGCAGCACCCAGCGCACCACGGAGGCGCGCAGCACGAGCAGGAACACGGCGTTCAGGAGGCTTTCGGCCTCGGTGAACGGGTGGCGCAGGACGTGGTTGAGCGCGTGGTGCAGGAAGTACTGGTGCACGCGCTCGCCGTGCAGGGACTCCAGGGCGGAGCGCCGCGTGGCGTGGAGTTCCCAGGCCTGGTCGGGATGCGTGTCCGCGCCGCCGTAGGACGCGCGCACGGCGTTCATGAGCGACAGGAAGCGCGGGCTGCTCACGGCGGCCTCGCGTGAACGGAGCACGGCGCCGCAGATGCCGGCCCACGGACCTCCAGGCAGCTCCAGCGCTTCGAGCTGCGCGCCCAGGGACGCGAGGGTGTCTGACGAGTCGTACTCGCGCAGGACGCGCGCGAGCCGCTCTGCATCCGCTGAAGCGCACGCCGTCGTCCCCGGGAAGTAGAAGCCGCCCAGGTCCAGCGCCATGCGGCCCAGCGCGTACAGCCTCGCGGCGAACGGGACTTCGCGGCGATTCAAGAGCCGCAGCATCGCTTCGCGCACGGTGTCCGCGTGGGCCGTCCACGCGTCGTCTCCCGCCGCCACCTGCCGCGCGACCTGGGGGCGCAGGGCGTGTTCCTCGGGCACGGGCTCGCGCACCAGCGCGTCCTCCGCCAGCAGGCACAGGCGCGCCGTCTCCGGACACGCGAGCGACCCGGCCATCTCCACCTGCGCGCCCCAGCGCGTGAGCACTCGCGGGAAGACGGAGCAGCCGTCCGGCAGCACCGCTTCACCGTAGCGGCGCTGGAGCGAGCACAGCTTCGCTTCATCCAGGAAGGCGCAGTGCCCGTCCGCGCGCTTGCCCAGGATGCCCGCCTGCTGGCCCGTGGCGCCGTCCGGGTTCGGCGAAATCAGCGCCGCGACGCGCGCCTCGTCCGGTGTGCCCGCGACCTTCTGGCGCAGCAGGCTCCAGCGCGACTCGCTGATGGGCACCGTCAGCCCCGCGCAGCAGGTGTCCTCGCACGCCTCCGCGATGCAACGGAAGCGCGCCATGTAGCGGGGGGCGGAGGCCGTCATCGCGCCAGTCTACTTGCGGCCCAGTGCCTTCTTCACGAACCCCCAGAAGCGGCCCGCGCGATCCTTGAGGTCCGCGCCCCGGCGCTCCTCGGCGGCGCTCACCGCCTCCTTGCTCACCTGGAGCTGCTTCTGGAGCTCCTCCGGCGAGTAGCGCGTGGCGAGCGTCGCCTTCACTTCCTTGCGCGTCGAATACTCACGCGCCTCCACGTGCAGCACGCATTCGGAGTCCAGCTTGAGCGTCACCGCCACGCGCACGGAGCCCTTGGGGCCGCGTGGCAGACCTTCCATGCGCACGGTGCCCAGGTACTCGTTGGCGGAGATGTGGTTGTCCTCGCCCTGGAAGACGGACAGCTCCATCCGCTCTTCGTTGTCCTGGGACGTGCTGATGGCGAACGAGCGCTGCGTGGGCAGCGGGCTGTTGCGCTCGATGACGCGCTTGAAGCCGCCGCCGGGCATGGCCACGCCAATGGTCATGGGCAGCACGTCGATGAGCACCACGCTGCTCACCTTGTCCACCGAGCCCGAGTACAGCGCCGCGCCCAGCGCCACGGCCTCGTCCGCGTTGACGCTCGCCTGCGCGTTCTTGCCGAACAGGCCCTTGAGCTTGTCGCGCACCAGCGGCATGCGGCTCATGCCGCCCACCAGGATGATGTCGTCCACCTCCGAGGCCTTCAGCTTGGAGTCCAGCAGCACGTCGCGCACCACGTCAATGGTGCGGTTGAGCAGCGGGTCGCAGATCTTCTCCAGGTCCTGGCGCGACATCGTCACGCGCAGGTCCCGGGGACGGCCCGCGTCGTCCATCATCAACATGGGGATGTGGACTTCGAACGTGCTGCGCTCGGACAGCGCCATCTTCGCGCGCTCGGCGGCGTCGCCCACGCGCGATAGGGCGATGCCGTCCCCGTTGAACGCGATGCCTTCCTTCTCCTGGAAGCGCTCCAGCAGGAAGTCGACGATGAGGTTGTCGAAGTCGATACCGCCCAGGAAGATGTCGCCGCCGGTGCCCAGCACCTCGAAGACGTTCTTCTCGATGCGCAGGATGGTCGCGTCGAAGGTGCCGCCGCCCAGGTCGTAGACGAGCACCTTCTTGTTGAGTTCGCGGTTGAGGCCGTACGCGAGCGCCGCGGACGTGGGCTCGTTGAGGATGCGCTCCACCTTGAGGCCGGCCATCGCGCCCGACTTGCGGACCGCTTCACGCTGGGGCTCGGAGTAGTAGGCCGGCACCGTCACCACGGCGCGCTCCACCTTCTGGTTGAGGTGGGCTTCGGCCATCTCCTTGCACTCGCGCAGGATGAGGCCCTGCACCTCTTCCAGCGACAGCACGTCGTTGCCCAGGCGCACGGCGGCGCGGCCGGCGGCGTCGGGGGTGATTTCGTAGTGGAAGCGCTCGCGCACCTGCTTCACCACGGCGCTGTCGTAGGGACGGCCCACCAGGCGCTTCGCGCCGTAGATGGTGTGCGTGGGCCGCAGCACGAGCTGGTTCTTCGCGCGGTGGCTGACGAGCAGCTTGTTCTGCGCGCTCAGCGAGATGACGGACGGGATGGTGTTGTAGCCCTCGCGCGAGCGCAGCACGACGGGCCGGCCGTTGGACAGGAGCGCCACGCAGGAGTTGGTGGTGCCCAGGTCGATGCCGATGACCGGCCCCGTGCCGGCCAGCGTCTGCGGCGGCGTGAGGTAGATGGGGCGCACCTGGCCGTTGGCGTCCAGGGGAGGCGGCGCGGAGGCCACCGGCGCGGCGGCGGGCGCGAGCGTCGCGGGGGCGCTCGGCGCGGCGGGCGCGGGCGGGGCCTGGCGCACGGCCGGAGGAAGCACGCTCGGCGGCGGCGGGGCCATGGGCCTCGCGGCGGGACGGCCCGCGGAGGACACGGGCTCGCGCGCGAGTTCCAGCGGCCCGTCGTCGTCGATGGACAGGTCCAGGTCGAACTCGGCGCTGCCGCCGGACGGGCGCTGCGGCGCGGGAGGCTGCTGGGGGACGGCGCGGCCCCACGACGACGCAGGCTCCTGGGAGAGGTCGGGAGCGCGGCCCGCGGCGGAACCGGGCTCGCGGCCCAGGCCGGGCGCCGAGGGACGGTTGGCGAAGGAGCCGGGCTCCAACGGCAGCTCACCCGGAGCGCGCGCCGAGGGACGTCCCGCCACGGAACCGGGCTCGCGGCCCAGGCCGGGCGCGGCGGCGCGGCCTGCCGCGGATCCAGGCTCCAGCCCCAGACCCGGCACGGAGGGACGTCCTGCGGCGGATCCGGGCTCACGCCCCAGGCCCGGCGCGGAGGGACGACCTCCCGAAGAGCGAGGCTCCAGTCCCAGGCCTGGCGCCGCGGGACGACCTCCCGAAGAGCGAGGCTCCAGTCCCAGGCCCGGCGCCGCGGGACGACCTCCAGAAGAACGGGGCTCCAGGCCCAGGCCCGGCACGGCGGCACGGCCGGCGGCGGATCCAGGCTCACGCCCCAGCCCCGGGGCACGACCCGCCGCGGATCCGGGTTCACGTCCCAGACCCGGCGCGGCGGCGCGGCCCGGCGAGGACGCGGGCTCACGCCCCAACGGCCGCTGACGGCCCGGCGAGGACGCGGGTTCGCGCGCCAGCTCCAGCGGGGCCTCGTCGTCCAGCGATGACAGGTCGAAGTCGAACTCGGCGCTGCCGCCGGACGGCTTGGCGGGAGCCACCGGCGGCACGACCGGCATCGCGGCGGGCGGAGGCGGAGGGGCCGCGCGCTGCACAGGCGGCGGAGGCACCGGCGCGGCGCGAGGCGGCGGCGCGGGGGCGACATCCGAGAAATCCAGCTCGAACCCACCCGCGTCGCCCGCGTCCGAAGCCGCGTCGTCCTCCACGGAGAGCCCCACTTCGATGGGCACCTCCTCCAGCGGCTGGCCCATGGCGATGGGCTCATCCATGGCCGGAGCCTCGAACTCGAAGTCGAGCCCCGGCAGCGGCTCGTCACCTCCCGACAGCACGCCCTGCACGGTGGGCGGAGGCGTTCCCGCGATGAGCTCGTCCAGCGGGATGTCCACGTCGTTCGCGGAGTCCGCCTGCGCGAGCCCCAGGTCCTCGTCCGGTGCGCCCAACGAGAACGGCTCGTCCGCGCCGCCCAGCGAGAACGGCTCGTCCGCCGCGGGCGCGGGAGCGGACGACGCATCCAGGTCGTCGAACAGTGAATCGAGCGCGACGCCGCCCGCGGCCGGTTGCGCGGAACGCGCGGGCGCGGCGGGAGGTGCGACGGGCCGGGGCGCGGCGGCGGTGGAAACCGGCGGCGCGGCCACGGGCGGACGCACCGGCGCGGTCAACGGCGCGATGCCCGGCGTGCTCAACGGCGCGATTCCTGGCGCGGCCAACGGAGCGATGCCCGGCGCCACGACCGGAGCAATGGACGGCAGCGGCGCGGCGGCCGGCACGGCACTGCCACCCGGCTTGCGCTGGAGCATCAGGTCCACGAGCGCGCGGCTCGCGGTATCCAGTTCCAGGAACTGCAACCCCATGCCCGGAGGCCCCGCGGGGTCGTTCACATCGCGCACCCAGCGCACCGTCGCGGTGCCCTGGAGCACGCGCACGCCGTTGGCGATCTGCACGTCGAAGCGCACGGGCGTGCCCACCGGCTGCGGCGTGCGCGAGCGGATGAACATGCCCCCGGGGCTGATGTTGGTGGCGAACTCCTCGGTGAAGCTCCCCACAGTCTCATGCTTGAGCTTCACCAACAGACCGACCGACTTGCGGTCCGAGGTACGCCGACCTTGATCCATGGTTCAGCACTGTCGCGTCCGGGGGCCATTCCCTCAAGGGGGTTCTGGCCCCCTGCCCGTCCGGCCGGTACCCGTTCGAGACCTCCAGGTGCGCATCTGACTTACGTGTATGTCCCCGCTATCCTGGGACTTCGTTTCCCCCCGGAAGAGATCCGGGTCCACCGGACGGGAGTCCCCCGATGAACGCGGTTCCCCATTTCGCCCCGGTTCCTCTGCATGCGCGATGGTTGGTGGACCGACGGCACGACCTGCTCTCCACGGTCGGGGGACTGGGCGCGAGCCTGGCGCTGATGGCGTTGCACGTGCTGGGGGGCGTGAGCGGGCCGCCGCTGTGGTGGGCGTGGGTGTTGCTGCTGGACGGGCCGCACCTGTTCGCGACGGTGTCGCGCACGTACCTGGACGCTCGGGAGCGGAGGGCGCGAGCCCGGCTGCTCTGGGGCAGCCTGGCGTGGTTCGCGGCGGGGCCGGCGGTGTTCGCGGCGTCGGTGCTTTCCGGACAGCGCTGGCCGTTCGCGGTGTTCGTGACGCTGGCGGCGCTGTGGGCGTACTGGCACGTGGTGCGGCAGCACTACGGCATCATGGTGCTCTACCAGCGCAAGGCCGGAGAGCGGGACACGTGGGACCGGCGGCTGGACAGCGTGACCCTGTACGTGGGGCTGCTCGCGCCGTTCGTGGCGTTCGCGCTGACGCATCCGGGAGCGCGGCGCCGGTTGGGGCTGATGGCGGAGCCGACGTGGGAGGTCGGGGTGGCGCACGCATGCTTCGCGGTGGTGCTCGCGGTGGTGGGGCTGCTGGCGGCGAGGCAGGTGTGGCGGTGGCGCCGGGGGCTGGGCGTGAATGGGCCCAAGTTGTTGATGCTGGGCGCGGCGCTGGGGCTGACGTCGCTGGTGTTCTGGCCGGCGGTGTCGCGGCGGATGGACTTCCTGATGTTCACCGTGGCGGTGACGGCGTTCCACAACGTGCAGTACCACGGCATCGTCTGGTTCTTTCACCGCAACCGCTACCACGCGGACGGAGTGGACCGGGCCACGTTCGGCTGGGCGCCGAAGGTGAGCCAGCGCTTCATCATCTACGCGCTCTGCGGACTCGCGTTCACGTTGGCGTACCGGACGCTGGGCTGCGGCATGGGCGTGCATCCGGGCTGCGCCGCATTCGACGCGAAGGTGGCGATGGGTGGCAGCGGGCTCACGCTGAGAGACTTGATGGAAGGCTTCATCTGGGGCTTCGCGCTGCACCACTACTTCCTGGACCAGTACATCTGGCGCGTGCGCAAGGACGCAGGGCTGAACCAGGACCTGAAGCTGAACACCACGGCGGCTGCGTGACGCCCGGGCTCATGGGCACCGGGCGTCAGCGCCGCCGCTGAACCTACGGCGTCACGAGCCGCAGGAACGCATCCTGGTTCCAGGTGTCGCCCGCGCCGTCGCGCTGCCAGCCGGACACCACCAGCCCGGACTCCGGCGCCGCCACCAGCGTGGTCGTCGCCAGCGAGCACGTGCCGCTCTCGCACGCCTCCGGCGCCAGCGACTTCGTGCCCAGCAGCGCGCCGTCCGCCGCGTAGCGCGTGACGGTATTGCCGCACGCCGCGGCCACCGGGCCCGAGGGCTCCACCGCCGCCACCGTGCCCACCGACGTCGCGCCGCACGTGGGCTGCTTCACCCAGCGCTCCTGCCCGTCCGCCGTCGCCGTCAGCACGAACGGGCCGCCCTCATCCAGCGCCACGCCGTTCCACACCAGCAAGCCCACCGCCTCGCCCGCCACCGCCACCGTGCCGTCCGCGCCCACCGACACGGAGCCCACGCGGCCGTTCACTCCCGGCACCTCGCGGCCCCACGCCAGCGCTCCGTCCGCGCCGAACGCCAGCACCACGAAGCCGCCCGTGCCCTGCGCGTCGAACGTGCGCCCGTCCACCGTCACCGGGCCCACCAGCCGCCCGGCCACCACCGACGTGCCGGTCCCCGACAGCGCCACCGCCGACAGCAGCGTGCCCTCCTTCGCGCCGTCGAACGTCTTCGTCCAGCTCGCCGTGCCGTCCGCCGCGTAGCGCACCAGCTGGGGCGTGTGGGCCTCCGTCGTCCACTCCTCGCCCAGGGCCACGACTCCGCCCGCCGCGTCCGCCGCCACCGCGTAGACCTTCTGGCCCACGCGGCGCTGCCACTCGGGCTCGCCCGCCTGCGTGAACTTTACCAGGAAGCCGTCCTGCGCCTCGCCCAGCCCGAAGTCCGCCGAGTACAGGAACGCGTTGCCGGACAGGAACACCGCGCCGTCGCTTCCCGTGGAGCCCGCCACGCGCAGGTCCGACAGGCGGTTGCGCTCGAACTCCTTCGCCCACTGCCGCGTCCCGTCCGCCGAATAGCGGGACAGCGTCAGCACCAGCCGCTCACCGTCCACCTGCTCCCGGTCCTTATCCGAGCGCGGCGTGCCGGACGTCACCCACAGCACATCTCCACCCTTCCCCACCGCCAGGCCGGCGCCCGTGTCGTCCTGCGGGCCGCCCTGCGTGAGCGACCAGGGGCTCGCCGCCGGGGCCGCGGGCGTGGGTGTCTGCGCGGAGGGCGCCTGCGTGGGTGCCTGGGTCCCGGGCGAGGGAGCAGCCGTCTCCGGGGCCGGTGCGGGCACGCGTCCCTGGGCTTCCGTACCGCCAGTCACATCCCCAGTTTCGTCCGCCGGAGCACCACCACCACATGCAGTGCTTCCCAGCCCGAGGAGTCCCGCGCCCAGAAGTGCCCACCCGCCCCAGATGACTCGCCGTACTGAACGCATGCCGTGCTCCCATGCCTGCCCTGCTCCATCGCAGGTGCCTTGGGAAAGTAAGCAGTGTGTCCACGGTCCGGCATTCCCCCCCGTCCAGGGG
>NZ_RAVY01000253.1:0-12181 GCF_003611625.1 Corallococcus sp. CA054B | reverse complement strand
GGGTTGTTCGCCGGGGCCGGCTCGGTGACGGGCGTGGCCGTGGTGTTCGCCTTGGGGGCGGGCTCCGTCTTCGCGGCGGGCGGAGGCGGCGGCATGGGCAGCGCCTCCTTCATGGGCTTTTCCTCACGAGCCGGCGCGGCCTTCTCCGCCGGAGGGCTCGCGGGGGTGCTGGACGACGAGCCCCCACCCTTCTTGTAGAACGCCAGGTAGCTGCCGGCGCCCGCGGACACCAGGCCCGCCAGCACGCCGATGTCCGCCACCAGCGCGTACGTCTTGCCGGTGCTCTTCAGGTCCTCCGCGCGCGTGCTGCCCTGCGGCGCGGTCTTGAACGCGTCCGCCTTGGAGGAGGACTCCAGGCCGAAGTAGATGCCGCCCGCCAGCAGCGCCACGCCCGTGGCCAGCAGCACGTAGCCCGCGGTCTTGCGGCTCACGCCTCCGCCGCTGGCGAAGTGCTTCACCGGCTTGCCGTCCACGCGCGCCGCGTCCTGGGCGACCAGGCCCGTCAAGAGCGCCTCGGAGCCCGTGGCCATCGCGTCGCCGCGCGGCACCTGGCCCAGCGCGTACGCCAGGTTGTGGCCGTCCGCCACGTCCATGCGCAGGCCGGTGACGGTCAGCGGCGCGTTGCCCGGACCGCCGCGCACCAGCAGCGCCAGCACCTGCGGCACGCCCGCGAGCGCGCCCAGCTCCTGCAGTGCCTGGTCCCGCTCCTCGTCGTCGGGGTTCTTCGCGATGCGCTCCACGAGCGCCGCGTAGCGCTGCTGCACCGGCAGCTTCGTGAGCGAGAAGGAGGCCTCACCCTCGCGAGCCCGCCCTTCCGTCACGGCGTAGCCCGGCGCCACCAGCGTCACGTAGTGGTCCGCGCGCGTCAGGCCGGTGAGCGCCAGCGGGGACACGCCCTTGTAGGTGCCATCCACGAACACCTGCGCGGCGGCGGGCTGCGTGGTCACGTTCAGCGTGGCCTGCGCGCCGTCCAGCTGCGCCTTGCGCTCCTTCTCCACGAACGCCATGGACTCGGGCGGGAAGAAGTTGGCGTTGAAGGTGGCGCGCGGATCCACCGCGAGCACGCCGCGCATCTCCAGCTCCGCGGCCTTGTTCTCACCGTTGACCCCCTGCGTCGCGGCCTTCATCACCCGCGCGCGGCTGAGCAGCGGGAACGCGCGCGACAGGTCCGCCTGCTCGTAGGCCTTCACCGCCTTGTCGAAGCTCTGGAGCGCCTTCACGGTGTCCAGCTCGTCGTAGGCCTTCGCGCCTTCCTTGAACGCGGCGTTGCCCTCGACCGCCTTCTCCTGGCGCGCGGCCGCGCCCTGGGCATCCAGCGCGTCCGTCAGCCGCACCAGCTCCATCCGGCCGGAGCGGGCCACGGCCTGCTCCGCCCAGTGCGCCAGCGCCAGCGCCTCACCCTCCAGCGAGGCATCCACGGGAATGGCCACCACCGCCACGCGGGGGCCCGCCGCCGTCGGCAGCGTTCGCGGCATCAGCCGCAGCGGTACGTGTTGCTGCTGCGCGGCGGCGGGGCCCACGGCCAGCATTCCCACCAGCCAGCCACTGAGCGTCGCGTGCAGCGCGCGATTGAAAGGACGTCGCATCCGGTCTCCCTCGTTGCTGTGCGCATTACACGCACTGCGAGGCGGAACGCCACCTCGAAAGGGGGTTTCAGCGACCCGCCGTGCTCCCGGAGGCCCGGGGCGTGGGCCCTGGCGCCAACCCATGGAGGTAGTTGAGCGCAATCCTCAGCTGTGGATCCGCGAGCTTCGCCGTCACCGCCCAGTCCTTCAGGTTCGCGGGCAGGGTCCGGGGCTGGGCCGCGACCTCCGACGTCGTCTGGGACGGCTCCGCCTTGAAGTGGCGCCGCAGGTCCTTCTCCCGCGGCGCGTCACTGCCCGCCTTCCCGGAGGCGTCCTCCGGCACCAGGAAGTCCGGGGTGATGCCCTTCTCCTGGATGCTGCGGCCCTTGGGTGTGTAGTAGCGCGCGATGGTGAGCTTCAGGCCGGAGCCGTCCTCCAGCTCGATGATGGTCTGCACGCTGCCCTTGCCGAAGGTCTGCGTGCCCATGATGACCGCGCGGCCGTGGTCCTGGAGCGCGCCCGCGACGATCTCCGACGCGGAGGCGCTGCCCGCGTTGACCAGCACCACCAGCGGGTAGTCCTTCTCCGTGTCTCGGTCGCGGCTCTTCTCCTCGGAGGCGTTGCGGCCGTCGCGCCCGCGCGTGGACACGATGGGCAGGTTGCCCGGCAGGAAGCGGTCGCTCATGGCCACGGCCTGATCCAACAGGCCGCCGGGGTTGTTGCGCAGGTCCAGCACCAGGCCGTCCAGCTCCCTGCCGCCGTTGAGCGCGCGCAGCCGGTCCAGCTCCTTCTTCAGCGACTGGTCCGTGCGGTCCTGGAAGTTCTTCACCTTCACGTGACCGATGCCGCCGTAGAGCGCGCTCTCCACGGACACGATGCGGATGTGGTCGCGCAGGATGGCCAGCTCCCGGGGCGCGTTGAAGCCCGCGCGCATGAGCGTGAGCAGCACGCGGCCCCCCGCCGGCCCACGCATCTTCTGGAGCGCGCGGCCCAGGTCCATGCCCTGGGTGCTCTCCCCGTCGATGGCGAGCAGCTCGTCCCCGGCCTTGATGCCCGCGCGAGCGGCGGGCGTGTCGTCGATGGGCGCCACCACCACCAGCCGGTCGCCCTTGCGCGCGATTTCGATGCCCAGGCCGCCGAACTCACCGGACGTGTCGATCTTCATCTCCCGGAAGACTTCCGGAGGCATGAAGAGGGTGTGCGGATCCAGCGTGTCGAGCATCCCCTGGATGGCGCCCTGGATGAGCGTTTTGCGGTCCACGCCCTCCACGTAGTTGTTCTCCACGTAGGAGAGCACCCGCGCGAACAGCTCCAGCTGGCGGTACGCGGATTCCTCCCGGCCCGCCGCGTCCCCTGGCTTCTGCGCGAGCGCGGGCGCGCCCCACAGCAGGAGCGCGGCGAATCCCATGCGCCACGGCTTCGGGAAACGGGTCACGGGAGCGCGTCCTCGGGGGTCGGTTGGAAGGGGCCGTCGCAAGGCCCCCGAGTCTACACCCGGCCCGCCGGACGATTCCCGCCCTTAGAGGCGGGCCCGGTCCGCGAAGCCCACCAGGTGGGACACGAACGCGTCCGGCCGCTCCATCTGCGGCACGTGGCCAAAGCCCTCCACCACATGCACCTCCGCCTGGGCGGGCAGGTGCTGCCGGTACCAGTCGAGGATTTCCGGGGGGAGGAGCCGCTCGCTGCCGCCCCAGAGGAAGAGCACCGGCATCTTCAAATCCCGCACCGCATGGGGCGCGATGCTCGCCTGCGTCGCGAGCGCATCCGCCGCCAGCGCCTGCACCGTGGGCGTCGTGTAGAGCTTGCTCAGCACCGGCGCGAGCAGCAGCGCGCCCAGGGGCGGCCGGTGGAAGAGCTTGCGCGTCAGGGCGCGGACGTCCGCGGGCGACTTCACCGCGAAGTGCCCCAGCAGCGCCGCCAGCGCCTGCGGCGTCAGCTCCGCGCCCGCGGGGGCCACCAGCGCCAGCGCCTTCACCCAGGCGGCATGCTCGGAGGCCAGGTTGACGGCCATGGCCCCGCCCAGCGAGTTGCCCACCACGAGGGCAGGCGTCTTCACCACCTCTTCGAAGTAGGCGCGCAGCACGTCGAACTGGCTCCGCACGCAGGTGGGGCCGCCGCAGTACTCACTGGAGAAGCCGTGGCCCGGCAGGTCCGGCGCGAGCACGCGGGAGAAGCGCTTCGCCAGCCCGAAGAAGGTGCGCCCGAAGCCGTTGGCGGACCCGCCCAGCCCGTGCACCAGCACCACCGGCGGACCCTCGCCCTGCCCCTCCAGCGCGTAGTGGTGCACCGCCTGCCCACCCACGTTCACCGTCTCCGACTCCACACCCCGCGCCACCAGCACGCGGCGCATCGCTTCCTGCATCCCACCCATCAGGTCCACGCGAGGGCCTCCTTCGTCCACCGACGACCACCTGCTTCTAACGTCCCTGCATCTTGGACGCAGCGCATCAAAACAGACAGTGTCACGGCGTCCCGGCAGCCGCCGTGGCGGGGGCCAGCCAGGGGGCTGGGTCGACTGCCTGCCCGGCGCGGCGGACCTCGAAGTACAGGTAGGCGCCCTTGAGGGAGCCGGTGTCTCCCACCTCCCCCACCACGTCCCCCGGGGCCACGCGCGTGCCCACGGCGACGGAGATGGTGGAGAGGTGGGCGACCAGCGTGTGGAAGTCGTCTCCGTGGTCGACGATGAGCAGGTTGCCGTAGCCGCGCAGCCAGCCCGCGTAGACGACGGTGCCCTCGGCCACCGCGTGCACGGGGGTGCCCGCCGCGGCGCGGATGTCCACGCCCTTCTGCACAGTGACGGTGTTGAAGCGCGGGTTCACCACGCGGCCGAAGCCCACCTCCACGATGCCCGCCACGGGCCGGGGCAGCTTGCCCTTCAGGGCGCCGAAGCCGCTCGTCGCGGGGGCTTCATGCAGGTCCACCAGCATGCGGGTGAGCTCCGCGTCCGCGCCCTCCAGCTCGCGCACGGCGCGCTTCGCCAGCTCCGCTTCGCCGGCCAGCTTCCCCACCACCTCCTCCAGCGCCTCCTGCTGGGCCTGGGCCTGCTTCGACTGCTGCTGGAGGAAGGCCACGCGCTGCGACAGCGAGGTGTGCAGCCGCTTCAGCTCCAGCGTCGCCTGCCGCTGGAGCGTCGCCACGTGCTGCACGGTGCGCAAGAGCTCCAGGTCACCCGCCATGCTGGCCTCCAGCGCGCGGGCGCGCCACATGAGCGCGGCGAAGTCGTCCGCGGACAGGAGCACCTCCAGCGGGCGGCGGCGCTGGAGCCGGTACAGGGTGCGCAGGCGCGGAGACAGCCGGCGCAGCTGGGCGCGCAGGGCCTCGCGCAGCACGGCCTCTTCCTTCTCCGCGAGCGCGACGCGGCGGCGGAAGAGGTTCAGGTCGCCTTCCAGCGCGCGCACGCGGCGGCGGGAGAAGGCGGCCATGTCCTCCATCAGCTCCATGCCCTCCAGCACGGAGAGCTTCTTCGCCTCCACCAGGGCCAGCGTCGCGCGCTGCGCGGCCAGCTTCTCGCGGATGGCCGCGCGCTCCGCCTCCTCGTCCTGCTGGGCGAACGCGGCGCTCGCGCCCAACAGCGCCATGAGCCAGACGAGCCGCCTCATACGCGCAGGAAGCGCCCCACCGCGACGAAGCTGCCGCCCAGGCCCAGCGCGCAGCCGGCCACGAGCAACTCCAGCGCGGTGCGCGTCTCCACCCACGGCGCGGCCACGCCCGGCCCCAGGAGGAACGCGAAGAGCGAGCCCAGCGTGGGCCCCAGGAGCCGGCCGAACAGCCACAGCCCGCCCACCGCCACCAGCGCGCCCAACAGCCCCTGCAGCAGCCCCTCCAGGAGGAACGGCGCCTTCACGAAGCGGTCCGTGGCGCCCACCAGCTTCTGGATTTCAATCTCCTCGCGCCGCGAATAGATGGCCAGCTGGAGCGTGGCCGCGACGATGACGATGGTCGTCCCCAGCACCACCACCAGCGCCACCAGCGCGCCGAAGCTCAGCGCGCGGGCGATGGCGGACAGCCGCTCCACCGCGGCCTCGCCGTAGTCCACGCCGGTGACGCCGGGCAGCGCGCGCAGCTCCTTCGCCAGGGCCGCCAGCGCCGCGGGAGAGCGCCGCGCCTCCGGCACGCGCAATTCCAGCGTCGCGGGCAGCGGGTTCTCCGGCAGCTCCGACAGCGCCTCGCCCAGGTCGCCCAGCTCCTGCTTGAGCCGCTTCAGCGCCGCTTCCGGCGGCACCACCGTCACCTCGCCGTGACTCAGCTCCACCACGCGCGTGTGGACGCCGTGCACCTCGTCCTCGCCCAGCTGCGGCGCCAGGTAGAGCGTCACCTCCACCTCGCCGCCCAGCGACGCGAGCAGGTTGTCCACCACGTGCGACGCGCCCCGCGCCAGCCCCGCCGCGAACAGCGCGATGGCGATGGTGGACACGGCGATGAAGTGCACGAAGGGCGAATGCTTCAGCCCCCCGGCCGCCGAGCGCCAGAAGTAGGCCGCCTTCGACAGCACGCTCATACCAGCATCCGCCGCGCCGCCTTGACGCCGTCCTCGTCGGAGACGATGAGCCCGCGCTCCAGGCGCACCGTGCGCTTCTGGTAGCGCGAAAGGAGCGTGGCGTCGTGCGTGGCCACCATCACCGTGGTGCCCCGGATGTTGATGTCCGTGAGCAGGTCCATGATTTCGACGGTGAGCGCCGGGTCCAGGTTGCCCGTGGGCTCGTCCGCCAGGAGGATGGTGGGGTCGTTCACCAGCGCGCGCGCGATCACCACGCGCTGCTGCTCTCCACCCGATAGCCTGAGGGGCAGCGAGTTCGCCTTGTGCTCCAGGCCCACCAGCTTGAGCATCCGGTGCACCTTCTCGCGGCCTTCCGCGCGGGGCACGCCCAGCACGTCCAGCGTGAAGCCCACGTTGTCCGCGACGCTGCGGTGGGGCAGCAGCTTGAAGTCCTGGAACACCACGCCGATGTTGCGCCGCAGGTACGGCACCGCCGACTCGCGGATGCGCGCGATGTTCTTGCCGCCCACCAGGATCTGCCCCTTGGTGGCCTTCTCCCCGCAGAAGATGAGCTTGAGCAGCGTCGTCTTCCCGGCGCCGGACGGGCCGGTGAGGAAGACGAACTCGCCCTTCTCCACGTTCAGGTTGATGTCCTGCAACACCGGCGGATCGCCGGGATACGCCTTGTAGACGTGGAAGAACTGGATCATGTCCGGAGAAGCGCGAGGCCCTCCGGGCAGCGTACCACGCCCCCGGAGCCCGCCCAGGAACGGGCCGGGCGTGGCCGGAGGGCGGCACCGCGCGAGCGGCCTTAAGAGGGCTCGCCCTCGCTCGCCAGGTAGCTGAGGATGACCTCGTCCAGGCTCTTCTCGGAGATGAGGTCCTCTCCGAAGAGCGTCTCCACGCCCACCTCGTTGATGCGCGGCTTCTCCTTGAGGGCGCGCGCGGCGGCCACTTCCGGAGGCAGCTGTGAGGCGGGGGCCGCGACGGGCGGCGGAGGAGGCGTGGGGGGACGCGGCTGCGCGGGCGCTTGCGGCAGCTTCGGCTGCGCGGCCATCTCCGCGTCCGTCGCGAGCTGGCCCGGCTGGTACGAACGGACCGTGGACTCGTAGTTGTCGTACACGCCGTTGATGAGGTTGCGCAGCATCTCCTTGTGCTGCTCCTCCATCAACTCGCGCACGACCTCCGCCAGGTTCTCCGCGTTGAGGATGTCCGCGTAGGACGTCTTCTTGGACGCGAGGATGTTCCCGCCCACGAACAGGTGGGTGATGATGTGGGGGTTGTTGACGCCCGAGTCCTCGGTCTGGACGTGGTAGACCTTCCCCTTGTGCTTGATGTTGTGATTGAAGCCGGTGACGGCTTTTTCGAAGGTTTTCGCCATTGCCGAGGTCGGGCACCGTAGCAGCGGGGTCCAGGCTTCACAAGGTAAGCGTCACGCGTCCCGCACCTCTTTTACGCGTGCCTGCCCGCTCCCTGGGGTGTGCGTCCGCCACCTTCTGGCACCCTCCGTGTACGGATCCGCACGGGTCCACCAGCCTGCCGGGCATGGGCGCCTCTGTTGAAAAGCTGAAATGGCCTGGGGTACGTAAACCGTTCTGACGATCGCGCCGTCAGCCCCTCCCTCCCTGCCGCGGCCGGAACGACCAACGATGAAGAAGCCGGACACCATCGCGGACAAGGTCCGCCTGCAGGATGCCCAGGCGCTCGCGCAGGGCTACTCGCCCGCCATCCGCGCCATGGAGATCGCCTCCATCATCGCGTTCGTGGGCCTGGAGAGCGTGCTCGTCTACAAGCTCTGGAGCACCCACCACACCGGGCCGTGGATGCTGACGCTGGCGGTGGTGCTGGGCTACCTGGCCGCGGACTTCGTGTCCGGCTTCGTCCACTGGATGGGCGACACGTGGGGCTCCACGGAGATGCCCATCCTGGGCAAGGCGTTCATCCGCCCCTTCCGCGAGCACCACGTGGACGAGAAGGCCATCACCCGCCACGACTTCGTGGAGACCAACGGCAACAACTGCCTCGTGTCGCTGCCGGTGGCGGCGCTCGCGGTGGCCATTCCGCTCGCCGGCCCGGGCTGGGTGTTCCTGGCCGCGTTCCTGGGCGCGATGATCTTCTGGGTGATGGCGACCAACCAGTTCCACAAGTGGTCGCACCTGGATGAGCCGCCCGCGATCATCAACTTCCTGCAGCGCGTGCACCTCATCCTGCCGCCGGACCACCACCGCATCCACCACACCGCGCCCTTCAACCAGTACTACTGCATCACCGTGGGCTGGATGAACCGGCCGCTGAAGATGATCCACTTCTTCCCGCTGATGGAGCGGCTCATCACCTGGGCCACCGGCCAGCTGCCGCGCCAGGACGACATCGGCACGGAGGCCGCCCAGGCGCTCGTCGCCGTGGACGGCGCCCAGGAGGTGCCGGTCATCCAGGCGGCCAAGGAGCTGCTCAAGTCCTCCGCCGAGGAGCCCACGGCGAGCGTCTCCACGCCCCCCGTGCGCTGAGGGCAGGGCCCCGGGCGGCAAGGCTGCCTAGAAGCGCAGGTCCACCTGCTCCGCGGAAGGAATGGGGCGCCCCAGGAAGCGGGCCCCCACCTCCACGAAGCGCTCCGGCACGTCGGTGACGAAGAAGGCGTGCTCGGGCGCGCCCACGGACGCCGGCGGTGCCAGCAGCCCCTTCTCCTCCAGCAGCTGTGCCACCGCCTCCGCCGTGGCCTCCGCCGAGTCCACCAGTGACACGTGCGGCCCCACGACCTCGGCGATGACGCCCTTGAGCAGCGGGTAGTGGGTGCAGCCCAGCACCAGCGTGTCCACGCCGTCGCGCGCGAAGCCGGCCAGGTACTCGCGGGCCACGAGTAGCGGCACGTCGCCGTTCGTCCACCCCTCTTCCGCAAGGGGCACGAAGAGCGGGCACGCCGTCGCCTTCACCGCGACCTTCGGGTTGCCCGCCTCCAGCGCCCGCTGGTACGCGCCGGAGCGGATGGTGCCCGGCGTCCCGATGACGCCCACGCCGCCGCCCCGGGTGCGCTGGAGCGCCGTGCGGGCCCCGGGCTCGATCACGCCCAGCACCGGCACCGGCAGCGCGGCCTGGAGGGCGGGCAGCGCCGCGGCGGAGGCCGTGTTGCACGCCACCACCAGCAGCTTGATGCCGCGCTCCAGCAGGAACTCCGCGTTCTTCAGCGAGTAGCGCGTCACCACCTCGCCGGACTTGGTGCCGTAGGGCACGCGCGCGGTGTCCCCCAGGTAGAGCGTGCGCTCGTGGGGGAGCCGCGCCATGAGCGCCTTGAGGACGGTGAGGCCCCCGATGCCGGAGTCGAACACGCCGATGGGACCGTGGCTGTCTTGCCGCATGGGGTGAGTCCCTATCACGTTTGATGCCAACGCCCCCCGCACCGCCCGCGTGCCCCCCAGAACGCACGAAGGGCCGGAAGCCTGGAAGGCCTCCGACCCTTTCATGACGCCCGTTCCGGGTGGGCCCTGCGACTACTGGACGCGGTCGAGCGGAGCGATGGCAGCGTCCTCCGCGGGCGGGAAGCTGTGGGCGTAGACGCGCAGGCGCAGCATGTCCGCGCCCCGGGGCGAGATGTAGCGCCGGCCACCCGTGCCATTCGCCTGCAAGGACACGTAGTACTCACCGGGACGCAGGAACTCGAAGACGGCCGGGGACTCGTTGCACCTGAACCACTGGCCCGCCTCACCGTAGACCCACTCCAGGGTGTGCATGTCCTGGAAGTTGATACCCACCTCGCTCACGCCGGCCTCGCCGCAGCTGAGCCGCACGGCGCCTTCATAGATCTTCCAACCCACCGCGGCGCCGCCAATGGCCCAGGTGTTCGCCGTGATGGAGGCCGGGATGCCGGCCTGCGACGTGAAGGCACCGCCATAGTAGTAGAGGGGCCGCTCCAGGGAGTCGATGGCCACGACCTCCAGGTAGTGCTGCCCGGGGGCAATCTCCGGCGTCTCCACGTAGCGGCCCTGGCTGCCCTGGTTGCAGTTGAAGCGCCCCCACGGGCCGTCATCCACGCGGGCATCCACATAGGCCACCCCGGCCTGGCCGCACGAGGGGTAGGACGTGCCCGCCTCCGTGGGGAACAGCCAGTTCACATAGGCGTAGGAGGTGGCGCCCGTGTTGCCCGTGTTGAAGTTGATGGGCACCGCCACGTTGCCGTCCACGGAGAACGTGCCGCGGTACGAGTAGACCGCCACGCCGTCGTAGTCCACCGCCTGCGCCGTGAACGAGTACGTGCCGGGCGCGAAGTCGTGCAGGATGATGCCGTCGAAGCCGTTCGCCGAGCAGGGATACTTGCCGTCGCCCTCGAGGATCTCGCCGTCGATGTAGATGTCGACGCCATCGATGTTCCGCATCTGGCCGCAGGTGGCGCCGTCGAAGCTCCACGACATCCGGACGTCGCCGGGGTAGCGCGGGTGGTTGCTTTCAACGACGCAGCCAGTGAGTCCAGAGGAGAAGCAGAGGAATGCGGCGAGCGTTCTCGCGTTCATGATGGGCATCCGTGGTTCGGGATGGTTGAGGTCGTCGGCCCGGAACAACCCTCCAGACGACCGACCCCGGGAATTATTCAGTGCCGTCCAAAGCAACCGGGCGTTGTCGGCGGGTTTGACCCACCCGAGGACGGAATGTTACGCGCTGGACCCCATGATACCCCACCTGCCACTGGCCTTTGGCGCCATGAACTACGTGGAGATCATCCGCGACGCGTCGTTCATCGAGCTCGCGGTGCTCCTCCTCCTCATGGGCGTCTCGGTCGCCTCCTGGGCCCTCATCGCCATGAAGGCCACCCAGCTGTCGCGTGCCCGCGCCCAGTCACTTACCTTTCTTGACACGTTCTGGAAGGCGTCCCGGCTGGAAGCCATCTATCAGTCCGCCCAGAAGCTGGAGGGCTCGCCGCTGTCGAAGGTGTTCTGCGCGGGCTACGAGGAGCTGAGCAAGCTGGCGCAGACGGGCACCCAGGAGGGCGGCGCCGAGGCCGCGATGAGCGCCAAGCTGGGCGGCATCGAGAACGTGGAGCGCGCGCTCAACCGCGCGGCCACGGCGCAGATCACGGAGCTGGAGAACCGCGTGTCCTTCTTGGGCACGGTGGGCGCCGCGTCGCCGTTCGTGGGGCTCTTCGGCACGGTGATTGGCATCCTGGGCGCGTTCAACAACATCGCGGAGCAGGGCAACGCCACGCTGGCCACGGTGGCGGCGCCGGTGGGCAACGCGCTGTTCGCCACGGCGGCGGGGCTGTTCGCGGCCATCCCGGCGGTGGTCGCGTACAACTCGTTCGTCAGCCGCATCAAGGTGTTCGACACGGAGATGTCCAACTTCTCCGCGGACTTCCTCAACATCATCAAGCGGCACTTCTTCCGCTAGGGGACCCGTCACATGGGCATGGGCGGAGGCAAGGGCGGCGGTGGGCGCACCACCATGAGCGAGATCAACGTCACGCCCATGGTGGACGTGATGCTGGTGCTGCTCATCATCTTCATGGTGACGGCGCCCCTCATCCAGCAGGGCGTGAAGGTGAACCTCCCGGAGACGAAGGCGGCCCCGGTGGAGGCGACGGAGAAGAAGGTCGTCCTCTCCATCGATGCGGGACGCAAGGTCTACATCGGGGACGCGGAGGTGCCGCTGGAGGAGCTGGAGACGAAGCTCGCCGCCAACGCCAAGGCGCAGGCGGACAAGGAAGTGTACCTCCACGCGGACCGGGACGTGCCGTACGGCGTGGTGGTGGAGGTGATGGCCGCCGCCCAGCGCGCGGGCATCGCCAACGTGGGGATGATCACGGAACCCGCCACGGGCTCCAAGGCGTCCAACTCCGGCAAGGCACCCGCCAAGGGCAAGCCCAAGGAGGCGAAGCGCTAGCCCATGAGCTCCGCGGTTTCCCACAGCCTGCTGGTGTCACGGCCCACGCGGCTGTCGCGCTTCCTCGTCGTCTCCGTGGTCGGGCACGTGGCGGTGGTCGCGGCGGCGCTCTTCTACGCGGGCTTCACGTCCGCGCCGAAGGTGAACCTGGACCAGAAGCCCATCAACGCGTCGCTGGTGCGGCTGGGCAAGCCGCGCGACCCCAAGCTGCTGCCGCGCAAGGAAGTGGCGCAGCCGCCGCCCAAGGAGGTCGTGGCGAAGCCCACGCCCACTC
>NZ_RAVY01000252.1:0-12178 GCF_003611625.1 Corallococcus sp. CA054B | reverse complement strand
AGATGTGTAAAAGAGACAGGTACCGGCCTCCATGGGGCGCCCACAACCCGCGAGGTCGCGGGCAGCCCGGCGGCCGGTCGCAAGCGCAAGCCCTTGCGAAGGGCAGGGCGCCATGCGACGTCGCACGCATGCGATTCACCCTGCACCGCGGCGTCAGCCTGGCCGTCCTCGCCTCCGCCCGCACGGAGGCCGACCACCACGAGGACCTGGGGTGCAGCATCCAGGGGCCCACCGCGCGACCGGTGCGCCGCGCGCAGGTGCCGCTGAAGCGCCACATCGCCGCGCTGGGCCGCGAGGGCGCCCTGCGCGAAGCAGACGCGCTCATCCGCTGGCTGGAGGACACGCCCCGCTACGCCGCGCTCTGCCAGGGCACGAAGCGGCGCATGGGCCGGCGCGTGCTGCGCGAGGACGTCCTCTTCCCGGATCCGCTGCGCCACCGCCCTCGCGTGCTGCACCTGCGCCAGGACTCGCTGGGGCTGGACGTGCCGGTGCGCGCGAAGGACTGGCCCGTGGTGGCGGACCTGTTCGCGGCGCTCGCCCGTGGCGCGACCCGGGAGGAGCTGCGCGCGCTGGCCACCGTGCCCGTCGTGGGCGAGCTGCTCGGCGACCTGTCGCAGGCCGGCTGGCTCGTGCGCCACGCGGGGCCGGTGGACGTGCCGGGACCGGGGGCGCTCTTCGTGGGGCACAACACGGTGCTGGTGTCGGGCAGGGAAGGGCGCGTGCTGGTGGATCCATACTTCCGCCCCACGGGCGAGGCGGACCTGCCCGGCTATGGCGCGTTGCAGGCGTCGGACCTGGGCCGGGTGGACGCGGTGGTCATCACCCATTCGCACGGCGACCACTTCCACCTGGGCTCGCTGCTGCCCCTGCCTCGTGACACGCGCATCTTCGTGCCGGCGGTGGCGCGCGAAAGCCTCTTCTCCACGGACTGCGCGCTGCGGCTGAAGCAGCTGGGCTTCACGCGCGTGGAGCCCCTTCGCTGGGGAGAGTCGAGGCAGGTGGGCGACGTGACAGTGCACGCGCTGCCCTTCCACGGCGAGCAGCCCACCGACGGCGAGGGACCCCACCCGGACCTCTACAACGAGGGCAACACGTGGCTCGTGCGCTCGAAGGACTTCTCCGCCGCCTTCTTCGCGGACGCGGGCCATGACGTGCGCGGGGACATGGCCGCGGTGTGCCGCCGCGTGCGCAAGCAGCAGGGGCCGGTGGACGTGCTCTTCTGCGGCGTGCGCGGCTTCCGGCTGCCGCCCATCTTCTTCGGCTTTACGACGTTGGATGCGTTCCTCGTCAACGTGCCCCGCGACGCGCTCACCACGCCGCAGCGCTTGATGGCGGGCCCGGAGGAGGCGCTGCGCTACGGCGCCCTGCTGGGCGCGCGCTACGTGGTGCCCTGCGCGGACGGCGGCGCCCCCTGGTACTGGCGCGAGGGCATGGGCCCGCGCTACGCCGGCTATCCGGGCGAGCCCGTCACGGGCGCCAGCCAGATGGACGAGAACCCGGACGCGGACCCGTATCCGGAGCGGCTGGCCGAGGTGCGGAAGGCGCTGGGCGAGGGACCCGAGGCGCTCCTCCTGCGGCCCGGTGAGGCCCTGCGCTGGCGGGGCGCGCGGAAGCCGGAGGTGCTCAGCACGCCGGGCTTCGAGTGGCCGTTCGGCAACTGGCGCGAGGCCGCGCCTCAGCCGCGCAGCACGTCGCGGGCACGCCAGAGGGAGACGAGGTAGAGCGCGGCCAGCGCGGCGAGGCACGCGAGGCCCACGTTCACGTTCCAGTGGATGACGCGGCTGACGTTCCAGCCGTACACGTCCACCAGGGCGCTGGGGTCGCTGAGGCCCGCGCCCTCGACGCGGCCGAAGGGGATGCGGTCCACGTTCGTGCGGGCCGCCCACCACATCTCGAAGCTGTCCATGAGCGCCGCCGCGCCAATGACGACGAAGCCCCAGCGCAGTTGATGCCGGTGGAGGTAGTGGCCCGGCGGCACGAAGAACGTGGCCATCAGCAGGGTGCCCAGGACCATCCGGCCCGCGTCGCCGCCAAAGTAGATGAGGGCACGGGCCTGGGCATGGGTGAGGCCGAACGTGCCCGCCCCGAGCGCCGCGAGCAGCACCGCGCCCACGCCCATCCATGCCCACCGGCGGCGCTTCCAGCCCTGCCACACGAGCACGCCCAGCAGGCCCGCCAGCAGGAGGACCATGGACATCGAGCGTTCCTGCGACACGTGGGTCACCCAGAACGTGGGCGTGGCGCTGTAGCCGCAGAGCCAGGCGGTGACGGCGTGCCCCAGTTCATGCACCGGCATGGTGAAGAAGGTGCGAATGAGGAAGTGGAAGAAGGGCGCCTGGACCGCGAACCACGCTCCCACGAGCGCCACGGGAATCACCGCCAGCCGCAGCCGCGCCTCCAGGGCGCCGTTGCTCAGCTCCTCGCCCGGGTGGAAGGTGATGCCCTCCGCGGCCGGCTCCGGCGCGGGCCGGGCCGCCACCAGGGGCGAGACGAACGTGGGGACGGTGTGGGCTTCCAGCGCCTCGCGCAGGGCGGCCCGCTGGTCCTCGGCTTCCCGCTGGGCCGCCTCGCGGGCCTCGCGGTCACGGGCCTCGGCCTGACGGGTGGCGGCGCGTGCTTCGGCTCGCAGGTAGATGACGCCGCACGCCGGGCACTCGGGCCCCGCCACGCGGGGGGCGCCACAGCGGGGACAGGACGCGGACGAGGGGTTCACAAGCCCTGCACCCTAGGTGCGCCGCGGGCGGGACGAAAGTCGCACCGCCGGGAACCCCTGGGGCTCCCGGCGGCGGCGTGGCGGCCTACCAGCCGTAGAAGACTTCGTGGTTCGTGTTGAACAGGTCGATGACCGTGACGCCCCACGAGTGCACGATGACGACGATGATCGTCTTGCGGAAGCGCGTGAGGTTCCAGTCGTTGATGGTCTGCTGCTGGAGGCCCACGCTCATCGGCGAGCCGTAGCGGGCCGACTTCACCGCCGAGGGGAAGGTCTCGATGACCGTCGCACGCTGCGCGACCTCCTTGCCGTCCTTGTCGATGAGGGTCGCGATGGCCTTGTACTTGCCCACCTGGATGTCTTCCGGATTGGCGCGGACGCTCACCCGGTAGTGGCCCGCCGGGATGCCCGCCTCCTCGGAGTCGATGTAGACGAAGGCCGCGTCCACGCCCTTCTCGTACTCCGTGGCGGGGACCTTCTCGTAGCCCGCGATGGCCGTCGCCACGACGGTGGCCTTGTCCGTCGTGAGGGTGCCGATCTCCTCCTCGTTGAGCGCGACGCCCTGCTCCTTCGCGCCCTGCACCAGCTCGGTCTTGAGCTCGCCGCAGGCGGCCGCGGCGGCCGACGCGTAACGGGACTCACCCGCGAGGGCGGAGCCGGAGAGGAGGAGGGCGGCAACGAGGGAGGAGCGCATGAAGCGGGAAGTAATCATGGGGGACGGGGAACCAATCTCTAGGAGGGGACTGCGGTCACGGATGTCACGGACTTCGACACCAGCGGCTCCCCTGTGCAGCGGCGATGCCAATCCCTCACACGGCCGCGTTCCACCCGGCTCCAGAGGGAAGCCCCCCGGATGTAACAATGTTTGAGACAGTGATTGTGACATGCCGTGCTACGGCGCGGGCCCGGCAATGACCTCCCGCGCTACAACCGGAGGGGACCGCTTGACGCCTCCGGCCCGGAGCGCCCATGTCCTGCCCATGGCCCAGGAACTGGATACCCGCACCCGGGGGAGGACCGCGCGTGGGCGGCTGCGCGCACTGGACGCGTACCTGGGCCAGTTCGAGGCCCCGTTGCTCACGCGTGACGACGGCCCCTGGGCCCGCGCGGCCTTCGTGGACGTGGGCTTCGGGGAGCACCCGTGGACCACGCTGGAGAGCGCCAGCGCCTTTCGCGCGCTGAACCCGGAGCTGTCCGTGGTGGGCGTGGAGCTGGACCCGGAACGCGCCACGGCCGCCGCGCGAAGCCACGCGGATGCGCGCACGCACTTCCGCGAGGGCGGCTTCGCGCTCCCGCTGTCACCGGACGAACCCGCCCGCCTGGTGCGCGCCATGAACCTCCTGCGCCAGGGCGCGCCGGAGCGCATCCCGGAGGCCCACCGCGCGATGTCACGGCACCTGCTGCCCGGCGGGCTGCTGGTGGAAGGCTCCTCCGACACGGACGGCGCGGTGCTGGTGGCCCACCTGCTGCGCCGGACGCCGGAAACGCAAGCCCCCACGCGCGAGGGCCTCCTCTTCCACACCGACTTCTCCCGGGGCTTCGCGCCGCTGCTCCTGCGCGACTGGCTGCCCCGCGACCTGCGCCGCCGCGTCCGCCCTGGCGACCCCATGCACGCCTTCTTCCTGGCGTGGGAGGCGGCATGGAAGGCCGCGCGCGTGGAGGGCCACACCGCGCCCCCGGACGCCTTCGCCGAGTCCGTCGTGCGCCTCGCGAGGACGACCCCAGGGGTCGCCACCGACGCGTGGCTCCTGACCCGGGGATTCCTGCGCTGGAGCCCGCCCGGCGGCACTCCGGCCTGAGCCCGGTCACTCCTTGGGGGTGCAATCGTCTGGGAGCCGGTCCCAAGCGCCGCCGGAAAAGGTATTCTGTCGGGAATTCAGCTTCCGGCGGCCCCCCGCTTCGCCAGAGGCAGACGGCTTCGACATGAACAGGCACCTTCTGACGCTTCTCGCCGCGGGGCTGATGGCAAGCACCTCGTCCGCCGCCGGCCCGTCGACCTCCGAGCTCGGAGGGGGTCGTCTCGCGCAGCGTCCCCACCGCCAATCCCGTCGTTCCTCCGCGCGCGTGCGCCGCGAGGCCGACCCCGCGAAACTGGAGCATGAGATGGAAGAGGCCGCCTACTCCGATGAGGCCCCCGCGGCCGTCATCGCGGCCCGGCCCCCCGCGTTGCTGTTCTCCGCCAACTTCTACGGCACCCTGGCCGCCGCCCGCTGTCTGGGCCGCCACGGCGTGGACGTGACGGTGGCGGACACCGGCCGGTTGGGGCCGGCCAGCTACTCGCGCTTCGTCAGCCGCCGCGTGCAGTGCCCGCCGGAGTCGCAGCCGGAGGCCTTCCTCCAGTGGCTGGTGGACTTCGGCCTGCGCGAGCCCGTCAAGCACGTGCTCTATCCGACGAGCGACGAGCTGGCGTGGCTCATCTCCGCGCACCGCTCCAAGCTGGAGGACCTCTTCCACCTCTACGACCCGGGCGTGGACGCGGTGTACGGCCTGCTCAACAAGCGCCGCCTCTACGAAGTGGGCACGGAGGTGGGCCTGCACCTGCCGCGCACCTGGTTCCCCCAGTCGGAAGAGGACCTGGAAGCGGTGCGCCGCGAGGCGAACTTCCCGGTGCTGCTCAAGCCCACCACGCAGATCCTCCACGCCACGCACCGCAAGGGCCAGCCGGTGTCCTCGCCGGACGACCTGGCGCGCGAGTACCGCGAGTTCGCGCGGGACACCTACGCGCCCATGCTCGTGAAGTTCGACCCGGCCGTGGTGAACCCCATGGTGCAGGAGTTCCACCCGGAGGCCGCAGAGGGCATCTACAGCCTCTCCGGCTTCGTGGATGAGTCCGGCGAGCTCTTCGAGGCCCGCGCCGCGATGAAGGTCCTCCAGCGTCCGCGCCGCCTGGGCGTGGGCGTCTGCTTCGAGTCCGCGCCGCTGCGCCCGGACCTGGTCGAGGGCCTCATCCGGCTGTGCAAGAAGCTGGGCTACCACGGCGTCTTCGAGGTGGAGTTCATCCAGACGAAGGACTCGTACCTCCTCATCGACTTCAACCCGCGCTTCTACGGGCAGATGGGCTTCGACATCGCGCGGGGGCTGCCCCTGCCGCTGCTCGCGTACCACGCGGCCACCGGGGACCGGGACGCGCTCAAGCGCGCGGTGGAGGACGCACGCGACGCCAGCGCCGCGCACGAGGACGCGGTGTTCTGCAACCGCATCGCGCTGGAGATGCTGCTCAACCTCCAGCGGCTGTCCGGCGCGCTGCCGGCGGACGAGGCCCGGCAGTGGCGGCAGTGGTTCAACACCCACAAGGCGACGGCGGTGGATCCGCTCATCGACCGGGACGACATGATGCCCGCGGCGGTGGAGCTGGCCACCATCTCCTATGGGGCCGCGCGCCACCCCCGGGCCTTCCTTCGGATGATGGTCTTCAACCGCTAGGGGGCCGTCACCCCGCGGCCAGGGACGCCGAGGGCACCAGGTCATCGAAGGTGATCAGGTCCTCGTGCGTCTCCGCGCGGCGCAGCCGCCGCACCTTCCCGCCCTCCACTCCCACGATGGCCGGCTGCGGGAAGGAGAAGGACGTGCCGAAGGGCACGAAGTACGCGCCCGCGTCCATGATGGCCAGCGTGTCGCCCACCTTCAGCTCCGGCAGCCGCACCGCGTGGTACAGCGTGTCCGCCGGGGTGCAGATGGGGCCCACCACCGTGTACGCCCGGTGCGCGGGCGCGGCCGGCCGCTCCACGTGGAAGAGCTGGTGGTACTCGTTGCGCACGCATTCGGCGTGGTTGATGCCCATGTCGAGCACCGCCCACGTCCGCTCGCCGCCGTCCTTGAGCGCGTGCACGCGGCCCAGGAGCAGCTGCGTGTTGCCCGTCATCGCGCGGCCCGGCTCCAGGAAGATGCGCGGGCGCTTGCGGCCCTTCTTCGCGTAGTGCGCCTCCACCTGGGCCACCACCTTCGCCACGTACCGCTCGATGGAGAGCGCCGCCGCGAAGTCCGGCGCGGGCAGGTCGCGCTGGAAGGTGAGGTTGAGCCGCCAGTCCCGCTGCTCGATGTGCTCCACCGTCGGCGTGCAGAGGCTGCCGCCCAGGTCCAGCACCTCCAGGTCCAACCCCAGCTCGCGGTGCAGCTCGTCCGCGAAGTCCAGCACCGCGCCGACGAAGCCCTCCAGCTCCGCCTCCGTGCGGATGAGCTCCCCCCGGTGCGCGTGCAGGCCCACCACGTCCAGGTTCTTGGAGGCCAGCGCCTGCCGGTACGCCGCCATCGCCTGGCCGCCCGCGATGGGCGTGCCGAACTGCGACGTCCAGCCCGACATCGTCGTCACCCGCACGGCCACGCGCGGGCGCTTGCCCAATTCCGCCGCGTGGCGGGAGAAGACGTCCAGCTCCTCGCGGTGGTTCGCGGCCAGCAGGCCGATGCCCCGGGTGATGGACTCGCGGATGGACGCGTCCGACTTCACCGGGCCGTTGTAGACGATGCGCTCCGGCGCCACGCCCAGCTTGAGCGCGAGCCACAGCTCATAGGCGGAGATGACTTCCGCGCCCACGCCGCGCGCGTGCAGCGCGGACAGCACGCCCGGCACGGGGTTGGTCTTGTACGAGTAGTACACCTCGCAGCCGCCCGCCGCGCCCGGGGGCACCGCCTGGAACGCGTCCGCGTTGCGGTGCAGCGCTGGCATGTGCACCACGTGCAGCGGCGAGCCGTACTCGTTGGCCAGCTGGGACAGCGACACGCCCTCCAGGAAGAGGCCCTGGCCGCCGCGCGACTCCAGGCCCCACGTCTCCGGGGGGAGGAAGGCGCGGGCGGGGGCCATCGCGCGCTGCACGACGGGCCCCAGGGTCTGCTTCAACTGGCGCTTGGCGGTTCCAACGAGACGACGACGCAGGCTCACGGGGAGAGGCCCTTTCAGGAAACGCTTACGGCAGCTTGAGGGGGAGGTAGCGCGTGAGGCCGAAGCGGCCCTTGAGCGCGCGCGTGGCCAGCTGCAGGAGCCGGTACTCCAGCTCGCCGTGCTCGCGCCGGTACTTGTTGTGGATGATGGCGTTGGACTCCGCCACGGACTTCTCCACCTTCGCGCCCGTCTTGCCCAGGTCGTTCATCAACGACGGCTTGCCCACCCGGTAGTTGAGGATGGGCCGGTTCACGTAGACGTGGCCGTAGCGGCGGATGCCGCGCATGTAGAAGTCCACGTCCTCGTAGACGGGGATGTTCGGATCGAACCCGCCCAGGGGCTGGAAGTATTCGCGGCGCACCATGCACGCGGAGTTCACGTACAGCGTGCCCAGGAACAGGATGTGCGCCACCGTCCACGCGCTGTTGGGCGTCATGGCTCCCACCTTCGCCACGCGCTCGAAGTAGGAGCTCTTGTCCTCCAGCCACTCCGGATCCTCGCTGAAGGGCACCACCCAGCCCACCGCCACGCCCGCGTCCGGCCGCGCGTCCAGCGCCGACACCATGGCCTTGAGCGCGCCTTCGGCGAGCAGGTCGTCGTCGTCCAGGAAGTGCAGGTAGCGGCCCTGGGCCAGCGTGGCGCCGTGGTTTCGCACCAGCGCGGGGCGCCCCTTGGACGGCACCTCCTGCTTGAAGTAGCGCACGCGGGCATCGCCAATGCCCTGCACCGCGTCACGGGCCGTGCCCTCCGCGGAATCATCCAGGACGATGACCTCCACCTGGACGCCTTCTTGACGCAGCGCGGAGTGGATGGCCTCCACCACGTCCTTCTCGCGCTTGTACGTGGGCATCACCACCGAGACGTCGACTGATGACATAGGCCCCGGTTTATACCGGTGGCGCCCCACGACTGAGAAGCCAGCCGGGCCCTGCCGCGCGAGGGGCATTCCGCCACCCGGGGGCATTGCGCCCCGGTCCCTGTGTCCGGTGTTACCCGCCTGCTGTCCGGGGAAGCGAACGCGGGACGACGTCTCGCGGTTTCTTGGAAGTTTCTACTGCCCCCTCCGGGAGCGGACCGGAAAAAAACGCGGTCGGATCGCGACAGGGCTGCCACACCGTGGCTCACGGGCCACGGGTTTTTCAGTAGCTGGCGACGGCGAAATCGAAGGCGTCCAGGTCGTCCGCGGCGTCGGCGCCAGGGGCGGCGTGGAAGGCCTCATCCTCCTCGAAGAAGGCGTCGCCCGAGAGGGGGCCGTCCGCCTCGTCGGGGTCCAGCGGCAGCCATCCGGGATGCAGTTCCTCGCGGGCCATGTGCGTTCCTCCCCTTCCGCAAGTGGTACGGCTTCAGTCGGGTGACTTGCAGCCGTTGTGCCATCTCTGGATACGAAACGGCCCGCACCGGCGGGTCGTTTCAGACGAATGGTGGGTCGCCGGACGGGCAGGCATGGCTTGACGCCGGAGCCTGGGGCCGACAGGAAGGGAACACCGATGGCCGTCCTGCTGGCACACGAAATCGAAGATCCGCGCCCGTGCAGCTATCTGCCGGGGCGGGAGGCGTCCCTGGAGACGCTGCTGATGCGCAACGTGACGGCGCAGGAGTATGAGCACCTGCTCGTGCGCGGATGGCGCCGCTTCGGTCCGCAGTACTTCCGGCCCGCCTGCGCGTCGTGTCACGAGTGCGTGTCCCTGCGCGTGCCGGTGGCGGGCTTCACGCCCAACCGCAGCCAGCGCCGGGCCCGCGCCGCGTGCGCGCACCTGCGCGTGGAGGTGGGGCCGCCGCGCGTGGACGAGGAGCGCCTGACGCTGTACCGCGCGTGGCACGCGAACCGCGAGTCGTCCCGGGACTGGGAGGCGTCCGAACTGGGCGCGCGCGAGTATTCGCTCCAGTTCGCCTTCCCGCACCCGTCCGCGCGCGAGGTGGCCTGGTACGACGACAGCGACCCGTCCGGCCCGAAGCTGGTGGGCCTGGGCCTGTGCGACGAGACGCCGCACGCGTGGAGCGCGGTGTACTTCTTCTACGACCCGGCCTACGCGCGGCTGTCCCTGGGCAAGGCGAGCGTGCTGTTCCAGGTGGAGCTGGCGCGCGAGCGGGGCATCCCCTACGTGTACCTGGGCTACCGCGTGTTGGCGTGCGACTCGCTGCGCTACAAGGCCGGCTTCCGCCCGCATGAGCTGCTGGAGGGGCGCCCCGCGCTGGACGCGCCGCCCGAGTGGCGTGCCGCCGCGGCTGACGTGCCAGAAGCCGCGGCTGATGCGCCAGCGCCGGAGCGGGTAGGCCCGGAGGCGGCGCTCAGGAGCCGCTGAGCAGCGCCGCGTTGAAGAAGTCGCGCAGGTGGTGCGCGTACTCCTCCGGGGCCTTCTTCGCGTACTCGCCGTGATGCGCGCCGGGCACCACCCAGTAGGTCTTGGGTTCGCACGCGGCCTGGAAGAGCGCGTCCTGGAGGAACGCAGGCGCGTACTCGTCGACGTCGCCGTTGATCAGCAGGAGCGGCCGGCCCTTCAAGTCACACAGGCGCTTCATGGGGTCCACCGCGTCCACGTCCACGCCGGACAGGCGCAGGGTCCAGAGCGCCGGCTGGACGCTCAGCGGTCCCCACCTGCCGTAGCTGTAGCGCGTGTCCGCCTCCAGCGACGGGTACGCGCCCGCGGCGGCCACCGCCTTGAGGCGCTCGTCATCGAGGGCCTCCAGCATCGCGGTGGTGCCGCCCATGGAGAAGCCCAGCACGCCCAGGCGGGACGGATCCACGTCGTCGCGGCGAGAGAGGTGGTCCACCGCCGCGCGCAGGTCCTCGCGCTCGCGGTCGCCCCAGGTCACCAGGTCCCCCTCGCTCTCGCCGTGGCCGCGCGAGTCGAAGAGCAGCACGCCGTAACCCGCGCGTGAGAGCACCTCCGCCTCGAAGAGCATCTGCGTGCGGTTCTCCGCGAAGCCGTGCATCACCACCACCGCCGCGCGGTTGCGCGACGGCACGTACCAGCCCCGCAGCGTCAGGCCGTCCCGCGTGCGCAGCACCACGTCCGTGCGCCCCGCGAGCACGCCTTCCGCCACCGGCTTCAAAGGCTGGCGCGCGGGGTGCAAGACAGCGCGTGCGGCGCGGACATTGCGGTACGCGATGACGGCCGCCAGCGCGAGCACGCCCAGAAGGGCGAGCGCGATGAAACGGGCGGGGCGGGGTCGGAGGGGGCTTTTCACGAGGATGAGTTGTGAGCCTATACCCGGAATCCAGTTCCTGGCAGTCGGCCCCCGGACTCGTTGAGTCCCCAAGCAATGCACCGCGCCCCCTGACGCGCCCGGCGCATCTTGACGCGTCAATGCTGGAACTCGCCCGTCAGGACACCGTGAGGGTGTTTCAACGATGTATCAGCGGGCCGGTGAAGGCGGCTGTCGCGAAATGGCGTTGGCGCCCCCGGGAGATCCACCGGGAGGACGGCGTGCAACTGTCTCCTGGGTGGCGGCGATGGGTGACCTTCGCTACCTATCGCAAGGTGTGTGGGCTATTGATCAGCGACCAACTCCAGGGGTGGGCTCGCCGGACACTCGTACGCCGGGCGGGAGTGCAGGAAGTCGCTTCTTACCGGGAATCCCAGACATTGGAACTGCAGGCGCGGCAAGAGATGGCGGTCCCGGCCCCAGGGCGGCGGCGCGTGTTGTTCACGCTCGTCTTCATGGGGACGGGGGGCATCGAGCGCTCCGTGTGCAACGTGTTGGCGGGCCTGGACCGGGAGCGGTTCGATCCCTCGCTGTTCTTCCACCACGGGCCGCCGCCGCCGGACACGATCGGGCGCATCCCCGCGGACGTGCCCATCTCCTGGGGCGTGGGCGTGGAGGCCTACCGGCGCCGGGAGCTGCCGCGGATGCTCTGGCGGCTGTTCCAGGAAGCGCGCAAGGCGGACATCATCGTCTCCGGGCAGGAGGGCAGGGCGGCCCTGCTGGCGCGGATGGCGGGTGCCCTCCTGGGCAAGCCGGTGTTGGGGATGGTGCACTTCGACTGGGGGGCCTTCCACCGCGAGCAGCCGAAGCGTCAGCTCTGGGGCTTGAAGGTGCTCTACCCGGGCATGGACCGCATCGTGGCGTGCGGCTACGACTCCGCGAAGGCGTTCGCGGAGCTGGTGAACGTGGACCGCGACCGGCTGGAGGTCATCCCCAACTTCGTGGACGCGGACCGCATCCGTGCCGCGGCGGACGCTCCTCTGCCCGCGTGGGCGGTGCCGGTGTTCGAGAAGCCGGTGATCATCGCGGTGGGGCGCCTGGAGCCGCAGAAGTCCTTCGACATGCTCATCCGCGCGCACGCCCGGATGCGGGCGGCCGGGACGGACACGAACCTGCTCATCCTGGGAGTGGGCTCGCTGGAGGCGGAGCTCAAGGCGCTGGTCGCGGAACTGGGCGTGGCGTCCTCCGTGTTCATGCCGGGCTACGCGGACAATCCGCACGCGCTGATGCGGCGGGCCACGGCGTTCGCCCTGTCCTCGCGCTACGAGGGCCTGCCCATGGTGCTGCTGGAGGCGCTCGCGCTGGGCTGCCCCATCGTCAGCACGGACTGCCCCTCCGGCCCCTCGGAGGCCCTGGACGGGGGGCGGGCGGGGGTGCTGGTG
>NZ_RAVY01000251.1:0-12555 GCF_003611625.1 Corallococcus sp. CA054B | reverse complement strand
GGGGAAGCTTGCCGGGGCCGGTGGGGGTCCGCATCCCTCAAGAGACAAGGAGGCGTGAAGATGGCGGACAAGAGGCTCTGGATCCTGGTGGCCAACGCGAGTCGCGCCCGGCTCTTCGCCACGGACGCGAAGGCGGAGAAGTGGGACCTCATCGAGCAGTTCCAACATGACGAGAGCCGAGCCAAGCCCGTCGACCTGTTCAACCAGGCGGACAACCCCAACGCGGGCACGCTGCACGGCCCGGTGCCGGAGAACGAGCCGGACGGCCGGCGGCAGCTGGAGCACCAGCGCTTCGCGCGGGAGCTGTCCGCCCGCCTGGACAAGGGCGTGGACACGCACGCGTTCGACCAGGTGGTCATCGCGGCGCCGCCGGGGTTCCTGGGCCTGCTCCGGGGGCTCTTGAGCACGCGCGTGAAGCAGCGGGTGCGGCTGGACCTGGACGCGGATTACTCCAACCTGCCCGCGAGGGACCTGCCTGACCGGGTGCCGGTGCTGTAGGCGGCCAGCCGGACAGGGGGTTGGGGCCCGGGTTCTGGTATAGGAATCCGGGTCCTCTCCTTGCGCCGGCGTGCCATGCCTTCTTTCAAACTGCCGTCCCTGACGCTGCGTGGGCGGCTGCTGCTGTACATGACCCTGGTGTCGTGCGTGCCGCTGCTGGCGCTGACCGGCCTGCAGGACAAGCTGATGCGCCAGCAGACGGAGGCGCAGATCCACACCTCCCTGCGCATGGAGGCCGAAGGGTTCAAGGACCTGCTGGAGTCCACCCTGGCGGAGCGCGAGTCGAGCGCGCACAGCTGGGCGGAGGACCCCGTCCTGCGCCAGGCGCTGCGCACGAAGGACCCCACCGCGAGCGACGCGATGCTGTCGCTGCTCCAGCGGCGCTATCTCACCCTCAACGGCATCGTGCTCTTCAGCGACGACGGCGTGGCGGTCTCCGCCAGCACGCCCGCGCTGCGTGAGGCCTACGCCGGGAGCGCGGAAGGGGTGCGCAAGGCGCCGTGGTTCCAGAAGGCGCAGGCCGGCGCCACCACCGCCGAGGGCGTGGAGGCGGAGGATCCCATCTACAGCGTGCACGTGCTGCCGCTGGCGGTGCCGGTGATGGACGAGCGCGGCCAGCGGCTGGGCGTGCTGCTCGCCGCGTTCGACTGGGGCCAGGTGGGCGAGCTGGTGAAGCCCGCGCTCACCCGCGCCCAGCTCCGCGGCCACACCAGCTTCTCGCTGGAGGTCCAGGGCGCGGACGGCCGGACGCTGTTCGACACGCGCCGGGGCGCGCACGACGACGCGGACCGCGTGTCCGTGGTCGCGGTGAACGGCTCGGAGGTGCGTGACGTGGGGGACGGGTGGAGGTTCATCGCCCAGGTGGACCCCGCGGAGGCCTACGCGCCCCTCAACGGGATGCGCCGGCTGGTGCTGGGGCTGGCCGCCCTCTTCGTGGCGGCGGTGGGCCTGGGCTCGTGGGTGCTGGCGCGCGGCATCACCCGGCCGCTGCGCGCGCTCGGAGAGGTGGTCCGCCGCGTGGTGAAGGAGGGCGACCTCACGCAGGAGATGGAGGTGAAGGCGGGGCGGGACGAGGTGGGTGAGCTCACGCAGGCCTTCGCGCAGATGATGAAGAACCTGCGCGAGACGGCCACCAGCCTCCAGGAGGGCACGCACGTCCTCAGCGAGACCGTGGCGGAGCTGAACCTCGCCTCGGAGGTCCAGGAGCGCAACGTGGCCCGCCAGGCCGCCGCGCTCCAGGAGACGCAGGTGACGGCGCAGGAAATCAAGCAGACGTCGCTCCTGGCCGCGGAGAAGGCGGAGACGGTGCTGGGCGTGGCGTCGCGCGCGGAGGAGGTGGGCCGCGCGGGCGAGGTCGCCATCCGCGACAGCCTGGGCGGCTTCCAGGGGCTGCACGAGCAGTCCGGGGAGATGGCCATGCGCATCGTGCAGCTCAACGAGCGCACGCAGCAGATTGGCGGCATCACCCAGACGGTGAAGGACCTGGCGGACCAGTCCAACATGCTCGCGCTCAACGCGGCCATTGAAGCCGTGCGCTCCGGCGAGCACGGCAAGGGCTTCAGCGTGGTGGCGCGGGAAATCCGCAACCTGGCGGACCAGTCCATCCAGGCCACGGAGAAGGTGCGCGACATCCTGGGGGACCTGGGCCACGCCATCATCTCCACGGCGAAGATGACGGAGCAGAGCCACTCCAGCGTCGCGGAAGGCCTGGAGCAGGTGCGCACCAGCGGCGAGCACCTGAAGGAGCTGGCCACCATCGTCCAGGACAACGCCGCGGCGGCGCGGCAGATCGCCGGGGCGGTGAACCAGCAGAACGCGGGCATCGCCCAGATTTTCAGCGCGGTCACGGACCTGTCCTCCATGATGACGGAGACGCAGACCAGCCTGAAGTCCACCACCGGCGCGGCGAAGCGGCTGCAGGAAGTCGCCAGCCAGATGGAAGGCGTCGCGCGCGCCTACCGCATCTGAAACAGGAGCCATTCGTGTCCGCCGTCCCCGCCGTGAAGGCCGTGCTGCTGGACCTGGGCAACGTGCTGGTGTTCCACGACAACGCGCTGCTCTTCGCGAGGCTCGCGGCGAGGGCGGGGTTGGAGCCGCGGGAGGCCGCCAGAAGGCTCACCGGCGCGGGCTGGACGGCTGCGAACCGGGGCCTGCTGGACGCGGAGGGCATCCGCCAGGACGTCTGCGGCGCGCTGGGCGTGGAGCTGCCCATGGAGGAGTTCGCGCCCCTCTGGAGCAGCCACTTCCAGGTGCACGACGCGGTGCTGCCGCGCGTGGAGGGGCTCGCGGGCCGCGTGAAGTTGGTGCTGGTGTCCAACACCAACGCGCTGCACGTGGCTTATCTGAAGCCGCTCTTGCCCGTGCTCCAGCGCTTCGACGCGCTGGTGATGAGCTGCGAGGTGGGGCACGTGAAGCCGGAGCCGGCCATCTACCAGCTCGCGCTCCAGAAGGCGGGCTGCGCGCCGCAGGAGGCCGCCTTCTTCGACGACCTGCCGGAGTTCGTGGACGCGGCCCGCGCGCTGGGACTGCGCGGGTTCGTCTTCACGGACGCCCCCGCGTTCGACGCGCAGCTGAAGTCGCTGGGGCTGTGAGGGTGGATTCTGAATCCATCCGCTCGAATGGATATTGACGTGACGGCCTGTCACGCCCATACATTCCGGGCTGAAATCCATTCGAACGGATGGATTTCAGGAGTCCACGGCACATGGCTCGACCGGAAACCTCCTGGCTCCGCCCCCTCGCGGAGGCCGTCAGGGCGCAACGCACGAAGCTTGGATTGACCCAGCAAGAGGTCAGCGTCCTGGCGGGATGTGGACCTGTCTTCATCTACGACGTGGAGAGCGGCAAGAAGGCCACGCTGCGCCTGGACAAGCTCCTGGATGTCCTCCATGTCCTGGGACTCCAGCTGACGCTCGAGCCGGGCCAGCACCGCCTGCGGGTGAGCGAGCCGGCGTCATGATCCGCCCGACCGACATCGAGGTCGCGGAGGTGTGGCGCGAATCCACCTACGTCGGCTCCATCACCCGGACCGCTCACGGCTCCATCTTCGAGTACGCGGCGGACTTCTTCGAGCAACACGCGGCAAGGCCTGGTGGCATCGCGGTCCACCTGCCCTATTCGAGACGCCGCACCGAGACCCTGGGCGCCAACCTCCACACCTACTTCGCGGGACTCCTTCCTGAAGGACTCCGGCTGCGGGTCCTCCTCCAGAACGTCAAGACGTCGGAAGACGACCTGCTCAGCCTGCTGGTCGCGGCGGGGGCCGACACCGTGGGGAACCTCTCCGTCGTTCCCCAGGGGCAGACATTCCCGCGACCCGCCCCTCGCGGAGCGAAGTGGAAGCCCGAGTCCGTTCTCTTCACGGACCTCTTCGCCCAGAGCCTTCCGCGCCTGGGGACGGAGAACACCGAGCCGACGATTCCAGGCGTCCAGGAGAAGATCTCCGCTTCCACCATCTCCTTCCCGGTGTCTTCGTCGGGGCAGCGTGACTACATCCTGAAGCTCAACCCAAGGGACAAGCCCGAGCTCGTGCGCAACGAGCACTTCTTCATGGGCATGGCGAAGCAGTGTGGTTTGCGCGTCGCCACCACGCGGCTCGTCCATGACCGCGACGGGAACGACGGGCTGCTCGTCGAGCGCTTTGATCGCAGCTGGATGAAGGCGGAGAAGCGCCTGCGCCGCATCCACCAGGAGGATGCCTGTCAGTTCCTCAATCGCTACACCAGCGACAAGTACCGGCTCACCTGCGCGGCCATCGCCGAGGGCCTTCGCGAGACCTGCGCCGCGCCTGTTCCCGAGCTTGCGCGCTTCCTCCACCTGCTCGCGTTCAGCTACCTCATCGGGAACGGGGACCTGCACGCCAAGAACGTGAGCATCCTGGCGGAGGGGCCCGGCGGCGGCTTCCGTCTGTCGCCCGCCTATGACCTGCTCACCACCCTGCCCTACGGCGATCACCGCATGGCCCTGAAGTTCGAAGGGCGCGACGACAACTTCCGGCGCGCGCACTTCATCGCCTTTGGCGAGCGCTACGGCGTGAACGCGAAGGCCGTCAGCGCCATGCTAGACAAGCTGTGCACCAGCGCGGAGCCCTGGCTGGAGCGCCTGGAGGAGATTGGCTTCGACGCGCGCCGCACGGACTTCCTGCGGCGGACGATGCACAAGCGCCTGCAGGAGCTCCGCGCCCCTTAGCGCTCCTTACCGGTAGCGCGCGAGCGGCGGCTCGCCCTGGGCGGCCTCCGTCCACTTGAGCATCGCGGGCAGGCCCAGCACCGCGTCGCGGTACGCGGCGTTCTCCGGGCGGAACGGGACGCCGTAGGTGACGAAGCGGGTGACGACGGGCGCGAAGAAGGCGTCCGCGATGGAGAAGGCGCCGAAGAGGAAGGGGCCGCCCTTGCCGTAGCGCTCGCGGCAGCCCACCCACAGCGCCTGGATGCGCGCGATGTCCGCGTGCACGCCCGGCGCGTCCACCCCCGGCACCGTCTTGCGCGCGGTGAGGTCCATGGGGAGGTTCGTGCGCAGCGCCGTGAAGCCCGAGTGCATCTCCGACGCCACCGAGCGCGCCATCGCGCGCATCGCGCGGTCCTCCGGCCACAGCTTCGCTTCCGGGAAGGCCTCCGCCAGGTACTCGCAGATGGACAGCGAATCCCACACCACCGTGTCGCCGTGCTTGAGCACCGGCACCCGGCCGCTGGGCGAATGCAGCGCGATGAGTGCCGCCGTCTCCGGCGTGTCCAGCGGCACCAGCACCTCCCGGAACGGCTGGCCGGTGTGGGCCAGGGCCAGGTAGGGGCGCAGCGACCACGAAGAGTAGTTCTTGGAACCAACGACCAGGGTGAGCTCGGACATGGCGCGGCACCATACCGCCGCGCGTCCGGCCGTCAGCTTCAACCGTCCGCGCGCGCGCGCTTACGGCCCAGCAGTGAACGCACGCGTGACAGGAGCGCCCGTCCGTCGCGGCCCTCCGCCGGCGAGTCGATGCGGAACACCGCCACCGGCAGCCGGATGTTCTTCAACTCGTTGCGGCCCAGCTTCACGGGAGGCGCCTTCAGCCGTCCCTCCAGCTGCGCGGCCACCGTCTCGCTGACGTAGACGGTGCCTGGACGCGCCAGGGACTCGATGCGGGCCGCCAGGTTGACGCCCTCGCCGAACACGTCGCCGTCGCGGTGCACCACCATGCCCAGGTGCGCGCCCGCGCGGACGGACATGCGCCGCTCGTTGGGGACGGCGCGGTTGCGGGCATCCACGGCGGCGCGCCACTCCAGCGCGAAGGCCACCGCGGGCGGACCCGACTCGAACTCCAGGAGGAAGCCGCCCTCCTCCATCCGCTTCACCTCGCGGCCACCGTGGCGTGCGAGCAGTCCGCGCACCAGCTGGCCGTGCTCCTCATGCAGCGCTTGTTGTAGCGACTCATCTCGCCAGCGTTGACCTGCGGGGGCCTCCATGTCCGTGAACATGATGGCCGACATCGTCCGGGGCTCCGGGGCCTCCACCACCATCGTGCATCCTCCCTCCCCCCGGCATGAGACGACCGAGATGCTACCGCACGTCGGGCGCCGGCTCCCAACCACCCCGGGAAGGCGCCCGGACGGCGACGTTCCGGGGAACGCAACCGTGCGAAGACAGAGGCGGATCCAGGTCCGCATCCCCACGGTAGCGATTTCCTGACGCGACGCACCAAGCACCCGTCAGGTTCTGGACCGCCGTTGTCCTGCACCCGACGCGTCGCGGTGGGAGACGTCCAATGCGAGTCAGGTGACGGGTGCGCGCCCCGTCCACGGCGGCCACGGAGGTCGTGCGGGCGATGATCCACTCAGACGAGAAGGTCCGGCAGATGGCGCGCTCGCTGCTGCCATCGAAGAACCGGGAGGCCGCGCGCTCCGCGAAGGCGCGCATCCACCGCTCGGCCCGCCAGGAGGCCCGCCAGGAGCTGGCGGTGTGGATGAAGGCCGGGGACGCGGAGGACGACCTGCCCTCCTTCGCGCCGTGGGAGCGCAAGGAGATCAGCATGGAGGTGCGGTGGCGGCGCGACGGCGACAAGGTGATGCCGTTCATCCGCTGGGCCACCGCTCGCACGCGCGAGCTGCGCCGGGAGGATCGCCTGAGCCACGTGCGCAGCCTGCTGCCCCGCGGCGTCATCGGCGAGCATGCGCTCGGCCACGTGAAGTACTCGACCGCGTTCGAGGACCCCGTCGAGAAGGCGTGGCGCAATCGCTACTGGCTGCGCTTCGAGCAGCGCCGCAAGACGCACGAGATGGAGCGGGGGGAAATGGCGCAGTTGCTGCGCACGCTCCTCAAGGCACCGGAGGGCCACGCCACCTTCAACCGCTTCCTGCGCGAGCGCTACACGCGGAAGGTGAACGAGCAGGCCCCCGCGAACCGCGCGCACGCGGAGCGGCTGCCGTACCGCCCGCTGCTCGGCGTGCACGACGTCCTCCCCTTCCTGGACTCGCTGGAGCCCGACAGGTGGGGCACGCCGCCGCCGCCGCGGTTCATGGTGCGGCTGTTCCTCCAGCGCCTCAAGGAACACCGGGGCCACATCCCCTCAGTGCGCGCCGCGCTGGAGGCCGAAGGCCTGCTGGAGCGTGCCGAGAAGGCCCGGCTCCGGAAGCCCTCGGGACGATGAGCCGTCCCGAACCTGTCCGACTGTCGGACAGGTTCAGGACCAGGTCGCCCCCTTCAGCGAGCCG
The DNA here is from genome assembly GCF_003611625.1 of Corallococcus sp. CA054B. NCBI lineage: Bacteria > Pseudomonadati > Myxococcota > Myxococcia > Myxococcales > Myxococcaceae > Corallococcus > Corallococcus sp. CA054B. Next base: position 5,371 of record NZ_RAVY01000251.1, on the reverse strand, counting down.
GAGCCGCGGACGCCGCCTGCGCGCCCTTCAGCTCGTTGACGACGCGGGTGGCGCCGTACACGTGCTCCAGCGCGGCCATGATGCCGTCGCCGTGCACCGCCACCGCGCGGTTCGTCTCCGGCACGTAGAGGTAGCGCCCGCCCAGCGACGGCAGGTTGCCGTCGAAGATGAGCCCCACCACCTGCCCGTCCCGGTTCACCACTGGTGAGCCGGAGTTGCCGCCGATGATGTCGTTGGTCGTCGCCATGTCCAGCGGCGTCGCGTCCGGCACCTTCCCCTTCGCCTTCACCCACGGCGCCGGCAGCTTGAAGGGCTCCTTGCCCGTGTCGCGCCCGTAGGCCCCACCGAACGTGGTCAGCGCCGGCACGGCCTTGCCGTTGTCATCCCAGCCCTTCACCTGCCCGTAGTTGAGCCGCAGCGTGAACGTCGCGTCCGGAGCGCCCGCCGTGCCGTTCACCAGCAGGTACGCCTTCGCCAGCCGCTCGCCGTTGCGCTTGAGCACCGCCTCCACCGTGTCCTCGTAGCGCTTGCGCGACGCGCGCGTCTCCGCGTCCACCTTGCGCGCCAGGACGATCATCGGGTCCTTCGACGCGGCCACCGCCGCCTTGCCGCCCTCCAGCAGCGCCTGGCGCACCTTCACGTCGCCCAGCTTGGAGCCCTTCACCAGCGCCTTCGCCAGGTCCGCCGGGGCCTCCTTCTCCAGCACCAGGCGCACGAACGGATCATCCGCGCCCAGCGTCTCGCGCAGCTTGTTGAAGCCGAACGTCAGCGTCAGCGTCTCCAGCTCCGCCGGGATGGGCGCCTCCCGCAGCAGCCGCTGCTTCAGCGCCGGCAGCTGGCCGTCCGTGTACTCGCGCAGGCGCTCCGCGTTGTCCTTGGGCAGCTCATCCGCCGCGCGCACCAGCGCCTGGGCGTAGGAGAACAGGTCGGAGCGGAACGCATCCCCCGCGCCCTTCATCCGGTAGTCGTTCATCATCCGGCGCCACGTGTCCAGCGCCTGCGCCGTCTCGTCCCACATGCCCTGCGTCAGGGCCTTGGCCTGGGGATTCGCGTCGATGCGCTTGCGCAGCTCCGCCTCCTCCTGCCGCTTGCGCGCGAGCACCGCCGGATCCGCCAGCGTCTCCTGACGACCCTTCAGCGCCTTCAGCCCGTTCTCCACGCCGCGCAGGCTGGAGCGCGCCACGCGGAAGCGCTCCGGCGACGCGCTGGTGAACTCGCGCAGCGCGCCGCGCATCTCCGACAGCTGGAGCAGCGTCTGGGGCAGCGCCACGTCGCGCTGGAACTCCAGCTCCGCCACCGTGCTCTTGCGCTCCGTGCCGCCCGGGTGGCCGGAGACGAAGACCAGGTCCCCCTCCTTCGCGCCCTCCTTGGCCCACGGCAGGTAGTCCGGGCTCTTGGCCGGCGCGTCGTCCTTCCACACGCGCACGAAGGACACGTCGTAGCCGTAGCGCGGGAAGTTGAAGTTGTCCGCGTCCCCGCCGAACGCCGCCATGGAGAACTCCGGCGCGAAGACGAGCCGCACGTCCTGGAAGCGGCGGTACTTGTAGAGCTGGTACTTGCCGCCGTTGTAGAGCGTCACCACGTCACACCGCACGTCCGCGCCGGTGGTGCACGCGCCCTCCACCGCGGCCATCTCCTTCTTGAGCGCGGTGTTGAAGGCCGCGCCGGACAGGCCCTTCGTCGCCGTGTTCATCCGCTCGGTGACGTCCGTCATCTCCACCAGCTGGTTGGCTTCCACCTTGGGACAGCGCCGCTCCTCCTTCGCGGACTTCGCCTGGAAGCCCTTCGCCAGCAGGTCGTCCTTCGCGGTCGTCAGCTCCTCGATGCAGCTGCGCACGCAGTGGTGGTTCGTCATCACCAGGCCGTCCGGCGACACGAAGCTGGCGGAGCAGCCGCCCGCGAGCCGCACGGAGCCCAGGCGCACCTTGTCCAGCCACGCCTGGGTCGGCTCGAAGCCGTAGGCCTTCTTCACCTGGGCGGCGGGAAAGGCGTCGTAGGTCCACATGCCCTCTTCCGCCACGGCGGGGAGGGACGACAGCAGGCCAAGCGCGAGCAGTGTGCGGTACACGGAGAGTCTTCCTTCGTGGGTAGGGGAAACGGGCGGCCGTTTTGTCAATGCAACCGGGCGGGCGTCAACCGCGTGGGGCGCCGGGTATTCCAAGCCCATCCCGGGAGCGTGGGGTATGCTGGGCGACCCATGTCCGTGAAGCACCACGTCTACCTCGTCCCCGGATTCTTCGGCTTCACCAACCTGGGCGAGCTCCTCTACTTCGGCCATGCGTACGAGCTCCTGAAGCAGGACCTCGCCCGCCGGGGAGTCGACGCGGAGGTGGTGACGATCGTCTCCCATCCCACGGCCTCCATCCGCCAGCGCACCGCGGACCTGCTCAAGGCCGTGAGCGAGACGGCCTCCGGGGACGACGGCCCCATCCACCTGGTGGGCCACTCCACCGGAGGCCTGGACGCCCGCCTGTTCGTCTCCCCCGGCGCACAGGTGTCGGACACGCTGGAGCTGGAGCCCTTCGCACGCCGAGTGCGCTCCGTGGTGACGCTGTCCGCGCCCCACGCGGGCACGCCGCTGGCCACGTTCTTCCTGGGCCTCTTCGGCCAGCAGCTCCTGAAGCTCTTGTCGCTGTTCACCATGTACGTGCTGCGCTTCGGCCGGCTGCCCCTGAGCGTGGTGTTCCGCTTCGGGCACCTGATGTCGCGCGCGGATGATCAGCTGGGGTGGAAGGCCACGCTGCTGGATCAGCTCTTCGACCAGCTGTTGGGCGACTTCTCCAGCGAGCGGCGCGACGCGGTGACGAAGTTCCTGTGGGACGTGGGCCGTGACACGTCGCTCATCCCCCAGCTCACGCCGGAGGGCATCGACCTGTTCAACGGCGGCACGCATGACCGGCCCGGCGTGCGCTACGGCTCCGTGGTGACGCAGGCCCGGCCCCCGTCGCTGCGCACGCGCCTGGCCGCGGGCCTGGATCCGTACGCGCAGCTCACGCACACCATCTACGCGTTCGTGTACGGCCAGACGCAGCGGATGCCGCTCACGCAGCTGCCCCTGCACACGCCCGCGCAGACGGCGGCGCTGGTGCAGGCCTACGGCGCGATGCCCGGCCCCACCGCGTGTGACGGCATCGTGCCCACGCGCTCGCAGGTGTACGGCCGCGTGCTGACGGCGGTGCGCGCGGACCACCTGGATGCCATTGGCCACTTCGACCAGCCGGCGCACCAGCCCCCGCACGTGGACTGGCTCATCTCCGGCTCCGGCTTCCGCCGCCCCCAGTTCGAGGCGATGTGGAAGACCATTGGCGACTTCCTCCTGGAAGAGGAACCGGCGAAGTAGCTACCCGCGCTTGAAGACGGCCAGGAAGCGCGATTCAGCGACGCACTGGCCGTCCGTGCCCAGCAGGCGCACGGGGATCCACGCCTCCGCCTTGTCGCCCGTCGCGCGCAGCTCCGACGCGAGCTTCTGGAGCAGCTCCTCCCCCGGCTCGCACACCGCGCTCACCGCCGTCTTCGCCTTCGCGTGGAAGGCGACCTCCATGCGGTTGACCAGCATCTTGTACTGGCTCGGCGGGAAGCGGCGGAAGAGCATCACGCCCATCGTCAGCTCCATCACCGTCACCTGGGCGCCCAGGTACACGCTGCCCACGTGGTTCTTCGTCTTGCGGTCCAGCGGCACCGTGGCCTTCACGCGCGCGTCCGTCACCTCGTCCACGCGGTAGCCCATGGCCTTCGCCAGGGGGACGATGTTCTTCACCGCCAACGTCGTCAGCGCGTTCGCCGCGCCCGGCGACACCTGCCGCACCTTCTCCACCATTTCCAACGCGAACATCCGGTCCTCCACCCTTCCCTTCTGACGGCCCGCGCGCATCCTAGCCACCCACCGCTTCCGGCATAGAGTCCGCCACACCATGGGTGAAAGCGCGGACGTGGTCGTCATCGGCGCGGGCGTCGCGGGACTCACCGCGGCCCGGGACATCGCTCGCACCGGCGCCACCGTCGCCGTGCTGGAGGCCCGCGACCGCGTGGGTGGCCGCACCCTCACCCGCGAGCTGGGCGGTGGGCTCGTGGACCTGGGCGGCCAGTGGGTGGGCCCCAGGCAGCGCCACGTGCTCAAGCTCGCGGACGGCCTGGGCCTCCAGCGCTTTCCCCAGCACCACCAGGGCACCAAGGTGCTGGAGGTGCGCGGCGAGCGCCGCACGTACCAGGGCAAGGTCCCGTCCCTGCCGCTCCTGTCGCTCCTGGATTTGCAGCGCATCATCTGGAAGCTGGATGGCCTGGCGAAGCGCGTCCCCCGTGAGCAGCCCGCCGCCGCGCCGAAGGCCGCCGAGTGGGACGCCCTCACCGTGGAGGACTGGAAGCAGCGCCACGTGCCCACCTGGGGCGCCCGCGCCGCGCTGGACATCGCCACCCGCGCGGTGTTCGCGGCGGAGCCTTCCGAGCTCTCCTTCCTGAGCTTCCTCTCCTACGTGCACTCCAACGGCGGCCTCATGCCGCTCACCGAAATCGAGGGCGGCGCCCAGGCGGAGCGCTTCGTGGATGGCGCGCAATCCCTCTCACGGCGGCTGGCGGAAGGACTGCCCCAGGGCCGCGTCGTCCTCTCCGCGCCCGTGAAGGCCCTGCTCCAGGACGTGCGCGGCGTCACCGCCACCACGGAGGACGGCCGGACCTTCCGCGCGCGCTACGCGGTGGTGGCCACGCCGCCCGCGCTCGCGGAGCGCATCGACTTTGGCGCGGACCTGCCGCCGGGCCGCCGCCGCGCGCACGCGGACATCCCCATGGGCAGCGTCATCAAGGTCGTGGCCACCTACGCCACGCCCTTCTGGCGCGAAGCGGGCCTGTCCGGCGAGGCCGTCAGCGACGTGGGCCCGGTGCGCCTGTGCTTCGACGACTGCGGCCCCCATGGCCGCCACCCCGCGCTCGTGGGCTTCTTCCTGGGCGACACCGCGCGCGCGTGGACCGGCCGCCCCGCTGAAGACCTCCACCGCGCGGCGCTCGCGGACTTCGCGCGCTTCTTCGGCCCCCGGGCCCTGTCACCCGTGGCCGTCGCCGCGCTGGACTGGAAGCAGGAGCCGTTCAGCACCGGCTGCTACGGGGGCCTGCCCCGCCCCGGCACCCTCACCGCCATTGGAGACGCGCTGCGGGCGCCATTTGGCCGCGTGCACTGGGCGGGCACGGAGACGGCCATCGAGGGCCGCGGCTACCTGGACGGCGCGGTGGAGTCCGGCGAGCGCGCCGCCACGGAGGTCGCCGCCCGGCTGACCGCCCCCGACATGGGTTGAGCATCGGCGACGCCCGGCCGCCCGCCCTCCGAGCCAGCCGGGCAGACAGGCGGCACATGTCGCGCCGTGGCCAAGGGCCCGCCCCATCC
>NZ_RAVY01000250.1:0-12588 GCF_003611625.1 Corallococcus sp. CA054B | reverse complement strand
GGCGCCTCCCGCTCCGCCCGCCATGGACGCGAACGCGACGCCCGAGGAGCGTGCCCTGGCCCGCGAAGAGGCGGAGCGCGAGCGCGAGCAGGCCCGTGAAGAGGCGAAGCGCGCCCGCGACGAAGCCAGGCTGGCCATGAAGGAAGAGGCGGAAGCGGCCAAGCAGCGCGTCCGCGAGGAGATCCGCAACTTCCGCGACAGCTTCAAGCACAAGAAGGGCAAGCGCGGCGCCCGGGACGTGGTGGCGCGCGGACAGAACCTGGAGGTGAAGGAGGGCGAGTCCGTGGAGAGCGCCGTCGTCTACGGCGGCAACCTCATCGTGAAGGGCACCGTGGAGGACGACGCGGTCGCCTTCGGCGGCAACATGGAGATCCAGGGCCTCGTGGAGGGAGACGTGCACGCCTTCGGCGGCAACGTCATGCTGGGGCCCAACGCGCGGGTGGAGGGCGACGTGTCCGCCTTTGGCGGCCAGGTGAAGAAGGCGGACGGCGCCATCGTGGAGGGCAGCCTGGAGTCCTTCGGCGGCGCGGGCCTGGGCCGCATGGTGGCCGGTGAGATCAAGCGCGGCATGCAGGAGGGGCAGCACCACGACGCGTCGGTGGACCCCTCCGACGATGATGACGACCACGACCGAGGCGGAGGCCTGGCGTCCTTCATCCTCCAGTTCGCGCTCCTCTTCGGCCTGGGCTTCCTGGGGCAGATGTTCTTCCCGGCGCGCATGAAGGAGCTGGGGGATGAGATCCGCGCCAACCCCGCCCGCAACTTCTGGGTGGGCATCGTGGGCACGCTGGCCCTCATCCCGCTGACCATCGTCCTGTTCATCACCATCATCGGCATCCCGGTGGCGTTCGCCCTCCTGGTTGCCTCCATGCTGGGCACGGCGCTGAGCTACGCGGCCATCGCCAGCGAGGTGGGCACGCGCCTGCCGGTGCTGCGCGGACGCAAGACGCAGGCGGTGGTGCTCGCCCTGGGCCTGGGCCTCATCCTCCTGGTGAGCCACATCCCGGTGCTGGGCGTGCTGCTCAACCTCGTCCTCATCCCGCTGGCCTTCGGCGCGGTCATCCGCACCCGGTTCGGCTACCGCGGACGGGGCATGCCGGAGCCCATCTTCCCCCGGAGCGAGCACCCGGTTTGACGCACCCGGCCTGACGGCCCCTCCGGATTGCCACACCGCATCATGAAGCCCCGCTCCCAAGCGCACCGGGAGTGGGGCTTCTTCCTTCTCCAACAAGTGCCGCGCTCGCGCGCCATCACCTGCGCTGTCGTGACCAGATGTTGACGGAGGGCGGGCGGCCGCTGACAGGCTTTGACCGGCTCCGTCGGGTGCGCCATTTTGCGCGGCACCCATGCGACGCCTCCCAGACGCAACCCCGCGCGGCAGGGCCATCACCGTGGACCTCGAGGGCGAGAGCATCCCCGCCATCGAAGGCGAGCCGGTGGCGTGCTCCCTCATCGCCGCGGGCGAGAACGTCCTCTCCCGCTCCGTGAAGTACCACCGCCCGCGCGGGCCGTACTGCTTCGCCGCGGCCTGCTCGCACTGCCTCATGCGCGTGGACGGGCTGCCCAACGTCTACACCTGCCGCACCCCCGCGAAGGAGGGCATGCGGCTGGAGCGGCAGAACGCGTACCCGTCCGCGAAGGTGGACATCTTCGAGACCATCGACTGGTTCTTCCCCAAGCGCCTGGACCACCACGAGATGTTCGCGGGCGTGCCGGTGGCGGAGGACGTGATGGCGCGCGTGGCCCGGCAGCTGGCCGGCCTGGGCCTGTTGCCCAAGGAAGCGGGCCCGGAGCCCCTGCCCCCTCGCACGTTCCACACCTCCGTCGCGGTGGTGGGCGGCGGCGCGGCGGGCCTGGAGGCGGCGCGGGTGCTCTCCGGACAGGGCGTCCCTTTCATGCTCTTCGAGCGCGACGCGAACCTGGGCGGACGGCTGGCCCACGGCGCCCCGGAGGAGAACGCGCCCTTCGTGCCGGAGGCCACCGCGTTCCCGCAGGGCAGCGTGGTGAGGAACGCCACCGTCATCGGCCTGTATGACGACGAGCACGGCCGCTACCTGGCGGTGGCGGCGCGGGAGGCGGCGAACCTGCGGCTGCTCAAGGTCTACGCCAAGCGCTTCCTGCTCACGGTGGGCGGCCATCCCCCCACCCTCCCCTTCGAGAACAACGACCTGCCCGGCGTCATCGCCGGCCGCGCGGCGAGCCTGCTGTTGCGCAAGCACGACGTGGCGCCCCAGGTGGCGGCGCTGGTGGGCCACGGCGCGGAGCTGCACGCGCTGGCGCACCTGTTCACCCAGCGCGGCGTGGAGGTGGCGGCGGTGGTGGACCTGAAGGGCCCGCTCCTTGAGAACGCGCACCCCAAGGCCGTCGTCGGTGACGGGCTCAAGGCCCACGGCCTGCGCGGCGTGACGGGCTTGAGCTTCACGCCCCAGGGCGGGCGCAAGCAGAAGGTGTCGTGCGACGCGGTGGTGGTGTCCGTGCCGGTGACGCCGGGCTTCGAGCTGGCGCGCCAGGGCGGCGCGAAGGTGGAGTTCGACGCGGACGCGGGCCACTTCCGGGTGGAGGCGGACGCGGACGGGCGCACGCAGGCGGCGGACGTGTTCGTCGCGGGCGACGTGGCGAAGGTCGGCACGGCGAAGGACGCCGCGGCCATGGGCGCACGCGCGGCGCAGGCGCTGATGGGAGGGCTGTCATGAGCAAGGCGCTCGTCTGCACCTGCGAGGACGTCACCGTCACGGACGTGGAGCACGCCATCGAGCGCGGCTACCACGACGTGGAGTCGGTGAAGCGCTACACGGGCTTCGGCACCGGCATCTGCCAGGGCAAGAGCTGCCACGCCGCGGTGGCCGCGCTGCTCAAGCAGAAGGCCCCGGCGCTCAAGCCGGAGGCCGTGGTCCCCTTCACGCCCCGCCCGCCGCTGTACCCCACGGAGCTGCGCGTGCTCGCCAGCGCCCCCGTGGATGAATCCGTCCCGCCCGTGGGCGGCGTGCCCCAGGAACTGGAGCACTTCCCGTCCGCGCTGCGCCCGGAAGGGCCGGTGCCCCAGAAGGCGAAGGTGGTCATCATCGGCGGCGGCATCATGGGCCTGTCGCTGGCGTACAACCTGGCCCTGCGCGGGGAGACGGACGTCGTCGTGCTGGAGCGCGGCTATCTGTGCGCGGGTGCGTCCGGCCGCAACGGCGGCGGCGTGCGCATGCAGTGGGGCACCCCGGCGCTGATTGAACTGGCCAAGCGCTCCATCGACCTGATGAAGGGCTTCGCGCGCGAGCTGGGCGTCAACGTGTGGCTGCGCCAGGGCGGCTACCTCTTCCTGGCCAAGCGCAAGGACACCGCGTACCGGCTGGATCGCAACGCCGCCCTGCACAACAAGTACGGCGTGCCCACGCGCATCATCACCGCGGACGAGGCGCGGCAGATCGTCCCGGGCCTCACGATGAAGGACTGCGTGACGGCGGCCTACAACCCGGAGGACGGCGTCATCTTCCCCTGGGCCTTCCTGTGGGGCTACGCGCAGGGCTGCGTGAAGCGCGGCGTGAAGGTGGAGACGTACACGAACGTCACCGGCTTCGAGACGAGCAACGGCCAGGTGCGCAAGGTGAAGACGGACCGGGGCGACATCGCCTGCGACACCGTGGTGCTCGCCTCCGGCGCGTGGAGCCCGGCGGTCGCGAAGCTCGCGGACGTGAAGCTGCCCAACGAGCCGCACCGCCACGAGATCCTCAGCACCGAACCGCTCAAGCCCTTCCTGTCGCCGCTGGTGTCGGTGCTCGACACGGGCCTGTACTTCAGCCAGTCCATGCGCGGTGAAATCGTGGGCGGCATGGGCGACCCGAAGGAGCCCGCCGGCCCCAACATGGGCAGCACCCTGCGCTTCGTGGCGCGCTTCGCCCAGGCCCTCACGGAGCAGCTGCCGCACGTGGGCCAGGTGAAGGTGCTGCGCCAGTGGGGCGGCCTCTACGACGTCACCCCGGACAACAACCCCATCCTCGGGCGCACCCCCGGCCTGGACAACCTGCTGCAGCTGTCCGGCTTCGTGGGCCACGGCTTCATGATGGCCCCCGCCGTCGCGGAGCGGATGGCCCGGTGGATGACCTCCGGCGACTCCGACGAGCTCTTCACCCGCTTCAACCTCCGCCGCTTCGAGGAAGGCACCCTCGAGCGCGAGGACATGATCATCGGCTGAAGAATTCCGCCCTCCCCGCCCCTGTCTCCGCCTGGGACAGGGGCGCCCCCGCATGTCCGCAAAAGCGGCACTCCCGGAAAACCACGCAAGCTCCCGGGATGGCTGGGGATTCGCCGCGGAACGTGACGTTTCTTTACAGACGCAACCGGATTGCGCGGAGCATCCACGCACCACTGTCACGGGGGCGTGACGCCGGTCCTCCTCTGACGGGTGCCATGGCACGGGGCGTGCCTTGGCCCCCCGCGCCGCGCAATGCCGCGCGGGGGGAGACTTGAGATGACCGCGAAGAAGCTCGTGGGTGCGATGCTGGTGATGGGCCTGACGGCGTGTGGTTCCGTGGAGCCCATGGATGTGCCGGACGCGGAGCCCAATGAGGCGCTGGCGTCGCAGGAGTCCAACGTCATCGTGGGCACGCTGAACTGGGTGAGCGCCACGTCCCTCACGGGCACGCAGCGCACGAAGTCCCTGGCGGTGGGCTACCTCTCCATCCCGGCGGTGGGCAGCCGCTGCACGGCGTGGCTCGTCTCCAACGACGTGATCATCACCAACAACCACTGCGTGGGCAGCGCCTCGGAAGCGGTGGGCGCGCGCGTGTCGTTCAACTACGAGGACGGCGTCGCGTCCGCTTCGCGCGTCTGGTACCCGTGCGCCACGTTCATCAAGACGTGGAGCAGTGACGACATGACGGCGCTGCGCTGCTCGGCCGTCAACGGCCAGCTGCCCGGCCAGGTGTACGGCTTCCTCACCGTCGCCAGCACCAACGCGGCGACGAGCGCCACCGTGTACGTCGTGAACCAGAACTGCGACTACTACACGACGCCGTCCTGCACGCCGACGAAGAAGTCCTCGCCGGGCAAGGTGCTCAACGGCAACTACAGCACCACGGACATCTCCTACGACGCGGACACGCTGGGCGGCTCGTCCGGCTCGCCCGTCCTCTCCACGTCCACGAACCAGGTGGTGGCGCTGCACCACATCGGCATCGGCGGCAACTCGCAGGGCCGCGGCACGGCCAACACCGGCGTGAAGGCCACCCGCGTGAAGGCGCGCCTGGCCGAAATCGGCCTGTAGTCGCCCGGGAAATCGCCCGACGGCTACGTCGCGGACGAAGGCTCCCCTCCGGCCAGCAGCACCGGCCGGGGGGGCGCATCCGTCCCGGTGGGCCCGGACGGATTCAAGAGCAACGTCCGCTTCAAGCCGCCCAGCGCCAGCCGTCCCAGGCCCCGCTTGAAGGAGCGCGGCAGGAAGCGCAACAGCCGCATCACCCAGCGGTGCCCCAGGCCGGGGTACACCAGCGCCTCGCCCCGCTCAAAGCCCGCCAGGGCCTCGCGGGCGCACTGGCGCAGGGACAGCTCGAAGAAGGGCGCCACCTCTCCCTCCAGGTGCGGCTCCAGCGCCAGCGGGCCGGGGGCCACGAAGGTGACGGGGATGCCCGCGTCCTTCAGCTCCAGGCGCAGGGACTCACTGAAGCCGTCCAGGAAGCGCTGCGTGGCGGCGAACGTCACCGCGCCCGGCAGGAACAGGCGCGCGGCGCCCGAGCCCACCATGAGGATGCCGCCCCGCCCGCGCTCCAGCATGGGGCCCAGCAGGCGGTGCGTGATCATGGCCGGAGCCAGCACGTTCGCCTGCACCAGTTCCTCGATGCGCTTCCAGCGCTCGTCCGCGTACAGGCCGCTGGAGGCGTAGTCCGCGTTGTTGATGAGCACGTCCACGCGGACGTAGTTGCGCTCCAGGTGTTCGAACAGGGCGTCCACGGCGCGCGGATCATCCAGCCGGCACGCGCGGATCATCACCCCCAGGGTGGGATTGCGTACGAGCAGCTCCTCCCTCAGGCTCCCCAGGTCATCCACGCCGCGCGCGACGAGCACCAGGGTCCTGACCCGCGGGGAGAGCAGCCGGGCAAGCTCGCGGCCGATGCCGCCGGCTGCGCCGATGATGAGCACGGTACCGTTGTCGATGGGAGGGCGCATATGGGGGGAAGACCTCGGACAGGAAGGTGGCCATGCGCGGGTGGCCCGGCGTGCCCGCCCTGCTGCTCGTCCCCCCCTGCACGTTCCCTTGCCCTGGCGGCGGGCGGGCATTAACCGTTCAGTGTTCCCGCTGGAGGAGGACACCCATGGCTGGCCCTTCACGCATCCTCGTGCCGGTGGACCTGAAAGACGGTTCCCGGTCTGTCGTGGACTACGCGCTGCAACTCGCCCGCCCCTTCGGCGCGACGGTGGACATCCTGCACGCCTGGGAGCCGCCGCAGTACGTGGCGCCGGACCTGCTGGTGGCCTCGCCCGGCTGGGACGCCACCTCGTTGGAGGCGATGGCGCGCGACACCGCGGGCAAGGAGCTGGAGGCCCTGCTGCGCAAGGTGGACGGCACCGCGCCCGTGGCGCTGTCCCACCGCGTGGTGATTGGCGAGGCGGGCAACGTGGTGCTCGAGGAGGCCGAGCGCGGGAAGTACGACCTCATCGTGATGGGCACGCACCAGCGCAAGGGGCTCACCCGCATGCTGCTGGGCAGCGTGGCGCAGAAGGTGGTGGGCCGCGCCGCGTGCCCGGTGCTCACCCTGCACGTCAGCCCCGAATAGAGGCGCCGGTGCCCGCTAGGGGGTGTCCCTAATTAGCTGAAGAAAGGTGCTGGAGGCCAAGCGGCCGCCAGCACCTTGGGCAGGGCTGAGCTTGCAGGGAAAGGAAGAGCTGAGCACCCCTGGTGAGTGCACCGACATGAGCTGACGGACGAGCAGTGGAAGCAGTTGGAGCCACTCATCCCTGCCCGACGAGGGCCGCGCACCAAGAAAGGTGACCGGCAGTTCGTCAATGCAGTGCTCTGGCGGGTGAAGACGGGCGCACCGTGGCGTGACTTGCCAGAGCGTTACGGGCCCTGGAAGACGGTCTACAACCGCTTCGGACGCTGGGCGACCAGAGGAGTATGGGAGGGGCTCTTCAAGGCGCTGCAGTTGCACGTGGATGACGTCGGCTCGCTGCTAGACGCCACCACCATCCGGGCGCATCAGGACGCCTCGGGTGCAAAAGGGGGGGCCGATGCCATGCGCTGGGCCGTTCTCGAGGAGGCTTTTCTTCCAAGGTCCACGCCCTCTGCACCACCCAGGGCCAGCCGCTCGAAGTGACGCTGACGCCCGGGCAGCGCGGCGACGTCACGGAAGCCGAGCACCTCCTTCAGTATGCGCACGGCAAGGCGCTCATCGCCGACGCCGGCTATGACGCCGACCACCTCGTGCAGGCCGTCCGCAAGCGCGGCATGAGGCCCGTCATCGCGATGAATCCAACGCGCAAGCACCACCGGCGCCGCAACAACCGCGCCCTCTACCGCCTGCGCATCCAGGTGGAGTGCATGTTCCACCGCCTCAAGCGCTTCCGCGCCGTGGCCACTCGCTACGAGAAGACCGCCACCAACTACCTGGCGGTCCTCCATCTGGCCTGCATGATGCTCTGGCTTAATTAGGGACACCCCCTAGGGCTCGGCCCACTGGCGCAGGAGGTTGTGGTACACGCCCGTGAGCATCACCAGCGCGGGGCTCTTGGGCACCTCGCGGGTGAGCTGCATGATGGACGTGTCCATGTCGAAGAGCAGCGAGCGCTGCCCCGCGTCGCGGATCATGCTCTGGATCCAGAAGAAAGACGCCAGCCGCACGCCCCGCGTCACCGGCGTGACGTGGTGCAGGCTGGTGGACGGGTAGACGATGAGGTCCCCCGCGGGCAGCTTCGCCGAGTGGTTGCCGTAGGTGTCCTCCACCACCAGCTCACCGCCGTCGTAGCTGTCCGGGTCGGAGAGGAAGAGCGTGGCGGACACGTCCGTGCGGATGCGCTGGTTCGTTCCCAGCAGCGGCCGGATGGCGTTGTCCACGTGCGAGCCGAAGTCCATCCCCTGCTCGTAGCGGTTGAACAGCGGCGGGAAGACGCGCTGGGGCAGCACGGCGGAGATGAACAGCGGGCTCTTCTCCAGGCCGGCCAGCACCAGGTCCCCCAGCTCCCGGGCGGCGGGGCTGCCTTCGGGCAGCTGGAGGTTCTTCTTCACCTGCGCGGACTGCTTGCCGGCGGTGGTCCGGCCATCCTCCCACGCCGCCTTGTCGAAGACGGCGCGGCAGTGGGCCACCTGCTCGGGCGTGAGGACCTGCGGGATGTGCACCATCATGATGAACGTCCTCCTACGCCCGGCAGGAAAAGCGCGCGACTAGAACCGCACGTGCGCGGAGAGCAGCGCCGAAACGCCGTCCGCCGGCACGGCCTGACCGCCGTAGTACGAGTCGTAGTAGAGCTTGTCGGTCAGGTTGTAGACGTTGAGCTGCAGGTCCACCTTCTTGATGGAGTACGACGCGAACGCGTCGAAGCGCCAGAAGTTGGGCACCTTGCTGAGCAGCACCGTCGCGTTGGCCGGGTTGTTCACCGCCGCCACGTCCTGGTAGGTGGCGCCGCCGCCCACGGACAGGTTGTCCAGGATGGCGTACGTGGTCCACAGCGAGAAGCTGCGCTTGGGCGTGTTCACCAGGCGCTGGTCCACCAGGAACTCATTGGTGTGCTCGCGGATGCTCGCGTCCAGGAACGTGTAGTTGGCGAACACGTTCCAGCGGCGCACCGGCGAACCGGCGATGCCGAGCGCGTAGCCCTGCACCCGCTGCTTGCCCTCCAGCACCGTGGGCGGGCCGTCCGGATCCGAGTTCGGCACGCGCGCGTTCAGCTTGTTGGTGCGGAAGATGGCGGCGTTGACGCTCAGGCGCTCCGCGATGAGGTCGGACTTGGCGCCGATCTCGAAGGTCTCGTTCTTCTCCGGATCCAGCGTGACGGTCTCGTTGGACAGCGTCGCCAGCTCCGCGCTCGGGTTCTGGGACGTGCCGTACATGCCGTAGACGCTGGTGTTCTCCGCCGGGTGGAGCACCAGGCCCACGCGCCAGTTGAACAGGGTGTTCTCCTGCTCGAAGGCGGCCACGGTGCCGTTCCCGGCGATGGTCTCGTAGTCGCTGTGCAGGTTGTCCAGGCGCAGCGTGCCCAGGACCTCCACGTACTTGCCGATCTGGATCTGATCCGACGCGTACGCGCCCAGGTTCCACTGGCGGCTGTAGTTGGTGGCGCCCGGCACGCGCGCCACCTCGGACAGGTCCGGGCTGTTGTCCGGATCGAACAGGTCCGCCGGCATGTTGCCGCCGTTCACGGTGAGGTTGGTGCGGCCCTGCTCACGCTGCTCGCGGGAGATGTCCAGGCCGACGTTGGCGGTGTGCTTGAGGAAGCCCGTGGTGAACACGCCGCGCACGTCCAGCTGGTCCGCGAAGTAGGTGTTGTCCGCGGTCGTCTCGAAGCGCTGGCGGCCGATGGTGGTCGGGTTCGTGGCGGGCGTCAGGCCGCGCGGCGCGGTGGGCCGGGCGAAGCGGTCCACGCCGCCGTAGCGCAGCGTGTTCGTCAGGCGGAACGTGTTGCCCAGGTCCGCCAGCAGGCGCGCCGAGCCGATGTGGACGTTGACGAGCTCCGTGTCGCTGTCCTTCACGCCGTAGAAGTTCTCACGGGGCACGTCCAGCGTGACGCCCACGGGGTAGCCGTTGAAGTACGGCTGGCCGTAGTCCGGGACGCCTTCCTCGTGCTGGTAGAAGTAGTCCACTTCCAGGGCGACCTTCTCCGCCAGCTGGAAGCGCGCGGACGGCGCGATGCCCGCCCGGTTCTCCTTGACGATGTCACGGCCCGCGACGCCCGCCAGCTGCCCCACGGCGCTCACGCGGAACTGGATGCTGTCGGAGAGCTCCTGGTTGACGTCCGCCTCGATGCGGCCGGTGGGCGACGTGCCGCCCGACAGGCGCAGGTCCGTGAAGGAGCCCTTGCGCGCCTTCTTCGTCACCAGGTTGATGGCGCCGCCCGTGGAGCCGCGGCCAAACAGCACCGACGACGGGCCGAAGTAGACCTCCACGCCCTCCAGGTTGAACGTGTCGCGGGTGAACCAGCCCAGGTCGCGCACGCCGTCGCGCAGCGTGTCCGTCTGGGCGGAGAAGCCGCGCAGCGAGAAGGAGTCGCCCTGGCGGCCACCCTCGCCCGCCGTCACCGTGATGCCGGACACGTTGCGCAGGGCATCGCGCAGCGTCGTCGCCTGCTGCTCCTCCATCACGCGCTCGGGGACCACCGTGATGGTCTGCGGCGTGTCCACCAGCGGCCGCGGCAGGCGGGCCAGGCTGGGCTCGGTGACGTTGTACTTCTGCGTCTCCCCTTCCACGGACACTTCAGGCAGGACGTACGCGTCGTCCTCGCCAGGCTGCGCCGCCGTCGCGCCCGTGGGCGCGGACTCCGGGGTGCGCTCGGGGGACGGGGCGTCCTGGCCCACCGCAGGGGTCTCCGCCGGCCGGGACTCCTGCACCGGCGCCGACGTCTCGCCCGTCACCGGCGTCTCCTGCGCCACCGCGCCGCCCGCCGCCAGGGCGGAGGCAAGGCCTACGGCGGCGGGACCCCAGGGCCAGAGCGCGCCGCGCACGCCTCCAGGGTTGCCATTCGAAGAGCGGATACCAGGACGACCGGGCTTTGCTGTGGACACGAATCCCCTCGGGATGGGAAGCACTACCTAAATGAGAATGATTCTCATATGCAGGACCCTGATTCGCGTTACAAGAAATTTCTTCCCGCCAACACTCCGGGTCACAAAGACAGGCCATCGTTCCAGCACTGCCTTGCATCAGCCGGACGAATGCCACACGCCGCCGAGTGAAAACGACGAGGCCCGGAGCCGCTCTCACGGTCCGGGCCCCGGGGATGCCTGGTCTTGCTGAACTGTAGCGTCAGGCGGCGTTTGTATTCGACTCCACGGGCGGAGCCACCGGGGCCGCGTCTGCCACGGGCTGCGCCTTGCGGCGCGGGACGAAGCGGCGCCAGGAGAGCGCATAGCCGGTGTAGACGAGGAACACGGCGCCGAAGGACGCGAGCGCCGCGATGAGCTGGCCCACCCACCCCAACGCCTCGCCGGTGTGCAGGAAGCGCAGCCACGTACGCAGCTTCCGGCCGCTGTTGAAGTCCGCGTACGTCTCCGTCTTCAGCGGCTGAGCCGTGAATGGATCCAGCGACACCGTGTTGGTGGCGAAGAGCGGCCAGCGCTCCTGCTCACGGACGGTGAAGGCGCTGGCCTGCGGGCCCTTGGGACCGCCGCGACCTTCCGCGCGGCCTTCGCCGCGCTGGCCGCCCTCGCCTCGCGGAGCACCTTCACCGCGCGGGGCGCCTTCGGGACGGCCACCGGGGCCGCCAGCGCCCTGCGGCGTGGCCAGGCGCAGGGAGATGGTCTCCCAGGCGTTGGACTGCTTCATCACCGCCGCGAACTGCGCGTCCAGCGGCTGGGGCTTCGTCCCCGGCGCGGGCGTGGGCACGACCACGGGCGCCGAGGCGATGGGCCCCTGCGCCGCGGGCGGCTCGTTGCCGGTGAGCGTGAAGACCAGGTTCGACGCCCACTTGTACGAAATCACCGCGCCGGACGCGGTCAGCACCACCAGCACGGGCAGCGACCAGAAGCCGATGACGTTGTGCCAGTTGAAGTCGCGCGCCTTGCCCTTGAGCCCGCGGCGGAACCACAGGATGGGCCGCATGGCGCGCAGGTTCCACTTGCGCGGCCACCACAGGAACAGGCCGGTGATGCCCAGGAAGAGGAACGCCAGGTTGGCCACGCCGGTGATGGCCTTGCCCACGGCGCGGTTGTCTCCAGACGCCGCGAGCCAGCGGTGCAGGTCCTCCATCGTGTGGAAGAACGAGCGCCAGCCCTGCGCGCCCGGCTCGCGCACTTCACCGGTGTAGGGGTGGACGTAGACGGAGGCGCCGCGGCCCAGGGCCACCGTCACCATGCTGTCCGCTTCCGGGGACACCGTCACGCCGGAGGGAGGCACGGCGGGCTTCGCCTCCTTCACCTTCGCGAGCATCTCCTCCAGCGTCAGGCGGGGAGTCCCCTCGGCGGGAGGCGCCGCGTGGCGGGCGTCACGGTCCGCCCAGTCGATGATCTGCGACTCGAACGCGATCGCCGCGCCCGTGAACGACATGACCCCGACCACGAGCCCGACGATCAGGCCGCAGACCAGGTGGATCCAGAAGAGAATCGAGCGGAGCTTGGGGTTCATGAAGGCTTCTACGGGGCTGCGAAGGAACTACCTCAGGGCGAACTTCACCGGGATCACGACCTTCACGCGCACCGGCGCGCCGTCGTGTCCCAGGGCCGGCGAGAAGCGCCAGCCCGCCACGGACTCGAGCGCGGCCTCGTCCAGGCCCGGCACCGAGCGGTGGATGCGCGGCGAGCCCGGCTCCACCGTGCCGTCCGTGCCAATGACCACCATCACCATCACCACGCCGGTGATGCCATCCTCGCGGGCGCGGCGCGGATACTCCGGCTTGCCGGACAGCAGCGCCGGCAGCTTCATCACCTCGCGCGGCGTGTAGATGGGCGGCGCCTTGCCC